>JACDBZ010000145.1 GCA_013694645.1 Chloroflexota bacterium | reverse complement strand
GGCCGAGGCGCGCGCCGCCGGCCTGGCACCGGTCATCGCCCGATAGCGACGGATCGCGACCGACGGCTGTCGCGGTCGTCAGTCAGGATGGCGACATGCGACGGATCCTCACCATCGATGGCGGTGGAGTGCGCGGCATCATCCCGGCCGTGCTGTTGCGTGCCCTCGAGCGCGACACCGGCAGGCTGACCCGCGATACCTTCGACTTCGTCGCAGGCACCTCCACCGGGGCCGTGCTGGCAGCCGGCATCGCGGCCGGGATTCCAGCCGAGCGGCTCGTCACGCTGTATGGGGAACGCTCGCATGCCGTCTTTCGCAGCGTGCCGTTCGTCAGTGGGCTTCGCCGCCTCCTTACTGGCACCCTCTACGACACCAGTGCGCTGAATGCACTCATTCGCGACGAACTGGGGTCGGAGGCTCGCGACTGGCGGATCAACGACGCGCCAATCGATCTCCTGATCACCGCAAAGCGCCTCGTGGACGGGATGCCGTGGTACTTCGTTCGTGACAGCCCGGCCAACTCGTGCCGGGCCGGTGGCTTCCCCCTCGTCGAGGCGGTCACCGCCTCCGCGGCGGCGCCGACCTACTTTCGGCCGTGGCTGATACCGCCAATCGGCGAGCTCATCGACGGGGGTGTCGGGGTGGCCGGCAATCCGGCCTACCAGGCCTGTGTCGAGGCCTTCGACTACACCGACGCCTACGATCCTGCCGACACGCTCGTCGTCAGCCTTGGCACCGGCAAGCTGCTGCGTCGGGAGCGACCAGGGTGGCTCTGGCCATGGGTCGGCTGGCTGCTCTCCGAGCTCCTTCGCTCCCCGGCGGAGCAGCAGACGGAGCTCGTGCACCGGCACTATCCGCACATGCCCTTCTACCGGCTCGACCTGGAGCTCGATGGCGAGATCGGTCTCGACGCGGTCGACCGCATCGCCGAGCTGCGAGCAGCGGGAGAGCGACTTGCCTCAGCCGTCGACTGGCGCGCGGTTCTCGATGGAAGTGACGAGCACTTTCGAGTCACCGACGCCACGACACTGCCACGCGAGTATTGCCGCCTGGGTCCCGGCTGAAGCGGGACATCCGACCCTTGCTCGGCTGGCGTGCGAGGTGCCTGATGGGGCCAACCGCCACGAGTCGTGACCAATGCTCGACCCACGCACCCTCAGCCGCCGATCATTCATGCGCCGCATGCTCGGCGCGGGCGTCGGACTCCTGTCGCTCGAGTTCGTCGGCGGCTCGCTCGCGTTTCTCTGGCCAAACATCACCGATGGCTTCGGGGCCACGTTCCGCGTCGGGCGTCTCGCCGACATCCTGGCCGCGCAGCCGAAATTCGCGCAGGGCTACCCGTACAGCTTCTCCGCTGCGCGAAGCTTCCTCGTCAATGTCCCGGCGGCGCTTGCGCTGGCAAGCGGAGTCCCGATTGAAATGACCTCCCCCGCCGCTGACGAGATGATCGCCCTGTGGCGCAAGTGCCCGCATCTGGGCTGCATGGTCCCGGACCTGTGCGAATCGGTGAAGCGTTTCCAATGCCGATGCCACGGCAGCACCTTCAACATCCTGGGCGAGAAGCTCGAGAAGGGGCCGGCCGAGCGTGGCATGGACCGTTTCGCGGTGTTCATCGAGGCGGACGGCACCGTCGTCATCGATACCCGCGAGATCCTGTTCGGTGCTCCCGAGGGTGTCGTGACCTTCACCGATCCGCATCCGCCAGACATCGGCTGCTCTTGACGCTCTCCCCGGCGAACCACACCTCCCCACGTCTCGGCGCGGACGTCCTAACCGCGATGTCAGACCACGTTGAGCTCGCGAATCAGCGATCCTCGGGCAATTCGGTCGTAGCCGAGCGGACGCAGGTCGATCGTCTCGTAGCTACCGGTGACGATCCACTCGGCGAGCCCTCGCCCAACGGCCGGCGCCTGCTGGAGGCCATGACCCGAGAAGCCATTCGCGAACAGGAAGTTTGGAATCTCCGGGTGTGGACCGATGATCGCGTTGGCGTCGAGCGTGTTCACCTCGTAGTGGCCGGCCCACGTGTCGAGCAGCCTGAGCCGATCGAAGGCTGGCACGCGATGGGCGAGGGTCGGCCACACGAACGATTCGAACGGTGCCCGGTCGGTCTTCAGATCGAGCGTGTCTGGATCGGCTTCGCCCGAACGCG
>JACDBZ010000133.1 GCA_013694645.1 Chloroflexota bacterium | reverse complement strand
ACGACGGACAGCAGGAGAAGGTGAGGAATGGTTCGTTGCATGCCGCTCCGACGCCAGCCGGGATGCATCGGTTCCGATGCGCCACTACGAGGAGCACTCGGTCACGCCAGCCGTCGCTCCAGGAACCGGCCCAGCGTTTCCCCGATTCCTCGGCCGCGAATGATCACCTCCCGGACAGCTCCCTGCATCCGCATCCCCTCATATGGGGTGAAGTCGCTCGTGTGGTGCAGGTCCGCCTGCCTCATCAGGTGATCCGGTCGGGGGTCCCAGATCACGAGGTCCGCGTCGCGTCCGACCTCGATCGCTCCCTTCGAGGGCAGGCCGAAGAGTCGCGCCGGATTGCTGGCCAGGACCTCGACCATCCTGGCCACGCCGATGCGGCCCTTGGCCACGCCCTCCGAATAGACGACGCTCAGGAGCGTCTCGATGCCGGGCGCGCCGTTGCTGATCTCGGGGAAGGGCGGGGCCGGAATACGCTTCTCACCATCGAGGCGATCGGGCACGTGGTCGCTCCCCACCACGTCGAGGGTGCCGTCGCGAAGACCCAACCACAGGGCGTCCACATCAGCCTCTGTGCGCAGTGGTGGGGAGATCACGCGCTTGATGACCTCGGCCTCGTCAGGATCGGCGTAGAGCGCATCGGTGAGGGCCAGGTAGTGAGGACAGGTCTCGGCGTGAATCGGCTCGCCGCGCGCCTTGGCCTCCGCCACCGCCTCGAGGGCCTCCTCGCAGCTGAGGTGAACGATGTAGAGCGGGGCCTCGGCACGACGCGCCATCTCGATCGCCTTGCGGGTCGCCACGCCCTCAGCCCGCGACGGTCGAGTGAGCGCGTGGAAGCGGCAGCCGGTCTGGCCCATGCGCAGAGCATCGGCGACAAGCGGGTCGATGATCGCTGGCTCCTCGCAGTGCACCTGGAGCATCCCGCCGTGCCGCGCCGCCGTGCGCATTGCCTGTTCAAGATCCTCGTCGGGCAGTCGGAAGTCGTACACCATGAAGGCTTTGAACGTCGGCACACCGGCGGCGATGAGCGCTGGCAGCTCGCCGATCGGACTCGCCTGATGGCCGCTGATCACCGCGCTCAGCCCGAAGTCGATCGGCGACTCCCCGGCCGTTCGGACCTGAAACTCGTCGAGGCCCGCCAGCAGCGACCGACCCGCTTCAGCGGAGATTCCCGTTCCGGGGTTGTTGAATGTCAGCACGGTCGTCGTCCCACCGTGCGCCGCAGCCAGCGTATCCCGCCTGAACCGATCCGGATGCTCTGCATCCGGCAGGCGCAGATGGGTGTGGACGTCGATGATGCCGGGCAGCACGAGCATGCCGGTCGCATCGAGGATGCGCGCGCCGTCAGCGATCAGGTCGGGACCGATCGCCTTGATCTGTCCGTCCGCAACGGAGATGTCCATCTCCTGCTTGCCGTCGGAAGTGACGACCGTTCCGCCGGCGACGATCAGCTCAGGGGTCAGGATGCCTCCCCAATCTCGATCTCCTGGGCTCCCTCCCACAGCACGCGACGGCCAACCTCGCGCAGTCGCTCGAGCCAACCTTCATCAGGAACGAGGGTCGCGAAATGGTTGCCGGCCAGCTGGCCCACCCTCGAGTTGAAGCTGCACGCGCCGTACGGAAAGAGAATTTCGCACTCGCTGATGTCACCGGTGTAGATGAGCAGGTCTCCAGGTGCAGGGTGCGACGTGTGGTTCTCGAACCCGACGTCGGGCCGATGGTCGCCGAACGGGATCCACGTCGACTCTCCGCTCCATTTGCAGTGAATCAGCGTTGATCGGATGGGGAGCCATGGCAGCAGCGCATCGCGTGTCCTGGGTGCGGCCGCTTCCCATCGCGCCGTGAACCGCGACTCCCCTACCGCGATCGTCAGATCTGACATCCGCGGAGGATACGCCGAGCAGGAGCGGTCAGTGATCATCGGTCGCGGCGCGGCACGAATATCGGGCATGATGCAACGACCGTTACCGAGGCTCCAATGGCGGACGATCGCCCAACGATGAGTACCCACGTTCTTGACCTGGCGAGCGGCATGCCGGCGCCGGGCGTCGGCATCGCACTCTTTCGCATGGCCGATGGCGGCGCACCCGAGCTCGTCTCGGACCTCCAGACCGACGACGACGGTCGCATCGGCGACCTGCTCGACGGCTCGAATCTCACGGAGGGCGACTACCAGCTCGCCTTTGACATCGGCGCCTACGACCAGGATCCGGAGGCGTTCTTCCAGAGCGTCGCGCTTGCCATCCGCATCACCGATGTGTCGCGCTCGTACCACGTTCCGCTCCTGCTCAGCCCATTCGGGATGAGCCTCTACCGCGGCAGCTGAGCATGGCCGGCATCCCTCCGATCGAGGAAGTGAATGCGCTCGACGCCGAGGCATTCCGGGGCACCCTCGCGCCGCTGTTCGAGCGTGCGCCACGTTTCGTGGCCCGGCTGGGTGAAGGCCGACCGTTCGAGTCAGAGGATGAGCTCTTTGATGCAGCCCGCGCGATCGCGCGCGAGATGCCGGAGTCAGAGCAGATCGAGCTGCTCGACGCGCATCCGCGCATCGGCGCGGATGCGGCCGTGGTCTCGGACCTCTCGCGTCGGGAACAGGGCCAGGAAGAGACGAATGACACCTGGGTCGGCGAGGAGCTCCTCGCCCTGAACGAGGCCTACGAGTCGAGATTCGGCTATCGTTTCGTCGTTTTCGTGGCTGGCCGACCACGCGCCGACATCATTCCCCTGCTCGAACGGGCGCTCCATGCCGATCGCGACGAGGAGCTCCGGCGCGGCCTGGATGACGTCGTGCTGATCGCGAGGGATCGGATGGACGCACTGCGTGGCCCACGCCCCCTGCGGGAGGCGCTGCGGGAGGCGATCGCGCTCGAGACTTCGCGATGGATGGTCGGCGAGATCGACCGCGACGGACTGATCCGAGCGACGCATCGGCTCATCGAAGAGGGCGTCGAGTCACCTGGCCTCTTGACGCTCTCCCTGGCAAACGAGGCCGATGAACCCGATCTCGGCCCACCGGTAGCGCGCCTGATGAGCGAGATCGGACTGGGCGGGTGGGATGAGGCACAGGCGCGCCAGTTGCTGGCACTGCACGCGGCCGCCTCTATTCTTGGCGAGCTGAGCCAGCCGATCGATGGCGCGCGACGCATCGCCTCGGTCTCCTCCAACGCCCAGTTCAGCGAGCTCGTGCGGCGCTGGGAGATTGATGCTGCCGGCCGAGACGGGTTGGATGTCGAGATTCGCCATGCAGCCGTCGAGCTCTTCGGCGAGGAAGAGTGACGCCATGAGGCACGAGATCCGCTACGGCAAGGCCAACGTAACGGTGTACCGAACCCACGCCGAGCAGCTGACGGGCGTCACGCCGATCCGCGAATCACCATTCCGCGGCCGCGACAACACGCTTGTCGCTGCCGAGATCGAAGTCGTCGTTCGCGGCGAGGCCTTCCTCGACGCATACACGAAGGGCGACAACCGCCTCGTGGTCGCCACCGACACGATGAAGAACTTTATCCACGCGGTCTCGTTGCGAGCCCGCGCCCGCTCACTCGAGGAGTGGCTGATCGAGGTGGGCACGGGTTTCCTCGACACCTACCCCCACATGGAGCGCCTCAGCATGATCGGCCGAGATCTGCCCTTTCCGGCCACGGTGGTCCCCGGCGACGACGGGTTCGAGGGTTCTGAGCGCCTCTTTGGCCGGGACCGCTGTGACTACGGGAGTGCCCGACTTGACCTGGCTCGCACCGAGGACGGAACGGTCCGCATCACCGACCATGAGTCCGGTCGCCGCGGGCTTCAGTTGATCAAGATCACCGGTTCGGCGTTCGCCGACTTTGCCCGCGATGAGCACACCACCCTTCCGGAACGTCCCGACCGCCCGCTCTATATCTGGTGCGACATCGGCTGGCGCTACGCCGACGCATCACACGCCGTGCTGGCCGACCCGTCGCGCTACGTGGCCACCGAGCAGGTCGCCGACCTGGCGACGGCCGTCTTCCACGAATTCGTGAGCCTCTCGATCCAACACCTGGTCAACGAGATCGGGTTGCGGATGCTCGACCGCTGGCCGCAGCTGGCCGAGGTCAGCTTCGATGCGGAGAATCGGCTCTGGGATCTCGTGGCCGAATCGAGCGCCGATCCACGGGTGAAGACATACGCCGATCCCCGCCCACCGTTCGGGCACATCGGTCTCGTCCTCCGCCGCGACTGAACGACGAAACGGCCCCGGCGCTCATGCGCACCGGGGCCGCACAGGAGCAGCCGCTAGTCCCCCAGCTGACCCCGAATTGCACCGAGAGGATACGTGGCGTTGTGCACGTTCACGTAGTAGTCGCCAGGCTCGGCGAGGATGTCGGCGGCGATCTCCGGCGTCGTCGGCGCACAGTACGTCAGCCGGTTGCCATGGCGCGCGGCGAGGTCGATGGCCAGACTCACGACGACAGGCCCCGCCTCACCGGCCGGGGCTTCGTGGATGTGCGCCGCGGTCGGCGTCTCGATGGCCTGCGTCTTCAGCGTGTAGCAGACGAGACCGGCGGTGTAGACCTCAAGAGTCACGAAGCCCTTGCCATTCGGGTCGCCCGGACCAGGAACTTCTTCGGCGCCGCTCAGCGACGTCGTCAACATTCCGACGTGAGCTGCCGAGACGGTGCCGGCGACGAGCAGAACGCCCAGCGTGGCGATGATGACCGCCAGCGAAAGACTTGTGAAACGTCGTGCCATTCGATGCTCCTCCATGTGGTTCGTACCGAGCCGGACAGCCGGTCGGACCTGTACCATGGTACGAATTCCCGAGCGCGACGTATCACGCCCTGGGCGGCATGCTCAGGCACCTCCGGCGCCGATCATTGCCGGATGGTCGATCGCGGGGCATCTGTTCATGACCACGTCCAGTCCGGCATCCGCCGCCAGGCGGGCGGCCGCTTCGTTCCAGACCTCGAGCTGCATCCAGACCGCCCTGGCGCCGATGGAGATCGCCTCTTCGACGTGTGGCATGACCAGCTCGGAGCGACGGAAGATGTCAACCACCTCGATGGGCGGACGTCGTTCGGTCGGCACCGAGGCAAGGTCGGGGTATGCGAGCCTGCCGTGCACGAGCTTCTCGTTCGGATTGATCGGTACGATCTCGTAGCCCTGGCTGAGCAGGTACCGCGACACGCCGTGGGACGCGCGCCACGGATGCGACGAACAGCCGACGATTGCCCAGGCGCGATACGAGCGAAGGATGTGCTCGGCGACGTTTGGATCGCTCCAGTCGCGTGGCGCGTTCATCGGGACCGGGCGAGCTCCTGGAGCGCTGCTTTGATGCGGACGTCGAGCTCGCCCGCAGTCCCCGCCACGGCGCCGGCCGCCCTGCGCGCCTCGGTGGCGGAGTAGCCGAGCGACTCCAGCGCTGCGACCACGTCCGAATCGGTCGAGCTGGTACCGCCCGCGGCGATGCCGGCCGCATGTACCTTCTCCTTGAGCTCCAGGATGATTCGCTGCGCTGTCTTGCGTCCGACCCCGGAGACGCTCGTGAAAATATCGGGGTCATCGGTCACGATGGCGAGCTGGAGCTTCGTCACCGCGTGCGCAGCGGTGATGGCCAGCGCCAGCCGCGGGCCGACCTGCGAGACCGTCATGAGCAGCTCGAAGAAGGTCAGCTCCTCCGGAGTCGCAAACCCGAACAGAGCTTCCTGGTCCTCCCGGACGAGATGGTGGGTGAAGACGGAGGCTTCCCGACCGACCCGCAGCTTCGCGAGCAGCGTCGGTCCGGCGACAACCCGGTAGCCGATCCCGGCGACCTCCACCAGGGCGTAGTCCTGACCGACGTGCGTCACCGGCCCGCGCACCGACCCGATCAACCGATCACCGCCCTCGGCTCGGACGCTGCTCGGTAGGCACAGCCGATGGCGATGGCGAGGGCATCGGTCGCGTCGTCGGGAACGCCGAGGAGGCCGACGCCGAGCAGACGCTGGACCATCGACGCCACCTGGGCCTTGTCGGCGGAGCCGTTGCCGCAGATCGTCTGCTTCACCTCGTTCGGGGTCGGCTCGTCGATGGGCACGTTCGCCTCCGCGGCCGCCAGCAGTGCGACGCCGCGCGCCTGGCCGACCGCCATCGCCGTCTGCACGTTGCGCTGGAAGAAGAGGCGCTCGATCCCGACGCGCTGCGGTCGGTGCTCGCCGATGAGCGTCCGCAATGCTTCGTGGAGCTGGCGGAGGCGCTCCGCGTCTGTGTCCTCGGCCGGGGTTCGTATGCACCCCGCATCCACCATCCGCACTGCGCCGCCGCGAAGCTCCACTACGCCGAAGCCGCAGACGGCCGTGCCGGGATCGATCCCCAGGGTGATCACCCTCGCATGGTAGTGGGCGGGCGCCCGCCCGTCGCCGCCGCCGCGCGACCGGCACGAGGGCTGAGGGCGGCAGGCTCCCCAGGCTTGTCATCTGAGAACGCGGGAACCATCAGCCCTCCGGCGTGGGGTCGTGATGCTGTGCAGTCGTGAGGTCGTGCCGCACGTCGGAGGTCTGATACGGTGTGAGCTCTGCCTCCGACGGGCTCTGGACGATCCGCACGCGCTCAGTCCGGCGACGTGCACGCTCCTTCCTTCGAAGCTCCCTGACCTCCTGGACGATGCCGAAGACGTAGGCCACCTTGCTCGTGCGGCGAGCCGCGTCGAGCGTGCCGTCCGCGTAGTCCTCCAGCGCATCGGCAAGGTGACGATTGACCGATGTGCGCTCGAGTAGCGCCCGGTGCTTGGCGAGCAACAGGACACCACTATCGACCCGGATCGTGAGGTTGACGATGTCGCCGCTGCGATGGGACATGGAGGTCCATCGTGGACGGTCGGGCTTACTGCGCGATTACTGGAGCATTACCGGCATTACGCAACCTGGGTCTCGAGCTGCTCCATCAATGCATCAGGAATGTCGAAGTTGGCGTAGACGTTCTGGACATCGTCGAGGTCGTCGAGCTTCTCCATGAATTGAAGGACCTGCTTCGCGGTCTTCTCGTCTCCGATCTCGACCCTTGTCGTCGGCTCCATCCAGAGTTGGGCCGAATCGGCTTCGAATCCGCCTTGCGCCAGTGCCCGGCGCACCGACTCGAGGTCCGCCGGCTCCGTGGTCACCATGATCGCGCCGGAGTCGGGGGCACCGACGTCGGAGGCGCCGGCATCGATGGCGGCCATCGTCACCTCGTCGGGGTCATTACCGTTGAGCGGGAGGCTGATGAGACCCTTCTGTTCGAACTGCCAGGCGACCGAGGACAGCGCTCCGCCCGACTTGCTGAAGACGCTCCGAATCTCTGACGCGGTGCGGTTCCGGTTGTCTGTCATGGCCGCGATGATCACCGCGACGTTCGCCGGCCCGATGCCCTCGTAGGTGACCTCCTCGAACTGCTCCGCGTCGGCACCACTGCCAGCCGCGCGCTCGATTGCGCGCTTGATGTTCTCTGCCGGCATCGAGTTGGACTTTGCCGTGTCAACCGCCATGCGTAGTCGGTAATTGGCGTCCTGGTCTGGCCCACCCTGGCGAGCGGCCGTGATGATCTCGCGAGCGAGCTTCGTGAAGAGCGCCCCCCGCTTCGCATCGTTCGCGCCCTTCTGTCGCTTGATCTGTGACCACTTGCTGTGACCCGACATCGGTCCTCCTGCCCGCATTCTCGTGCGGGCGATTCGAGCTCCGTTGGCGAGGCCGATTCTACCAAGCGCCACGTGGCGGAGCTTGACCCGTCCCACGGGTCAGTGCGCGCGCAGCCGCTCTCCAGTCGGCACCAGAAGCATCCGGTCCAGGCTCCAACGGCCGCCACCCAGGATCACCAGGACGGACGACAGCCCGAACAGACCCACGTGAGCGATCACCGGGTCGTCGGGCAGTGCGAAGAGCGCGAGCGTCAACACGGCAAATCCCACAACGGCGCTGAAGCGCGTGAGGACGCCGAGAATGATGGCGGCACCAAGTGCGGTTTCGATCACCACCGCGCCGAGCACCCACAGCTCTGGCGCGACCGGCACGACGGATGTGAGCTCGTAGCGATCGACAGCGGCCAGCGCCTGGTCATAGATCAGCAGCTTGTCCAGGATCCCCGAAGCGGCGAATGCACCCCCGAGGCCGAGCCGCACGAGGAGCGGCACGCTGTCGTCGTAGCGGCTGCTCGCGAAGTTCTCGGTCGCCGCCCGCGCGCCCGGACCGCGCGGGAATGCGGCGCGCAGCAGGTCGTCGAGGCTTGGACGGCCCGGTCCCAGGATGGCGGCAGCGGCGAGGGCTCCGGCCACATCCAGCATCATCACCAGCTCCGGGTTGAAGATGAACGTGACGACGTAGGCGCCCAGCGCGACCAGGGCGGCCGGTCGCACGGCCAGACCGAGCAGGAGCAGGAAGCCGGTTCCCGTCAACAGCAGCGCGAACAGTCCGTCCGCCTCCATGGTCGGCAGAAATCGCACGCGCGACAGTCCGGAACCGATGAGCACCAGCCCGACAGAAAGCCGCAGGATCCAGGGCAGATAGTCTCGGTACCCCTGGATATGTTCTATGAACCGCGTGCGGGCTTCCTCGGCCGGCCGCCAGCGAGCCCAGCTCGTGATGACCACGAGGACGACCAGGGCCCCGATACCGATCAGCAAGAGCGAGCCCGGCCGGCCAAAGGCCTCGAGCAGGAAGCCGATCGGGTCGGGCGAGCTCTCGGGATCCGTGACGTAATCGACGTGAGCGATCAGCAGCCGGTGCATCGCGATCATTGTCCTCCAGGGTCGGCTCCTATAATGGCGCTCCAATCACCGGCCTGCGACCGCTCGAGGCGGACTCCATCGGCCTCGGCGACTCCGTCATTGCATGCGCAAGGAGCACCGATGAAGCCGACCAGCCCAGACAGGATTCGCAACGTCGCACTGATCTCCCACGGTGGCGCCGGCAAGACGAGCCTCGCCGAGGCGATGCTCTTCGATGCCGGCGCGATCTCACGACTCGGGACCGTCGAAGCGGGTACGACCGCCCTCGATTGGGACCCTGACGAGCACAAGCGCAACCAGAGCATCAACCTGGCCATCGGCTCGATCGAGCACGACGGGGTTCGGATCACGATTGTCGACACCCCCGGCTACGCTGACTTCCAGGCCGATGTCGTCGAGGCGCTGGCGGCGGTGGACGCGGTGATCGTGGTGGTGGACGCGTCGGCAGGCGTCGAGGTCGGCACCGAGGAGGTGTGGAAGCTCGCCGACGTGCGCGGCCTGCCGCGCATGATCTTCATCAACAAGATGGACCGCGAGAACGCAAACTACGACGCCACGCTCGACCAGCTGAAGTCCCGCTTCGGACCCAAGATTGCTCCGGTCTACCTGCCCATCGGCTCAGCCGATTCGTTCCGCGGCTACGTCGACGTCATCGAGGAGCACGCGAACGTGTACGAGAACGGCACGCCGAGGGAGGTGCCGATCCCCGCGGAGCTCGAGGGCATCGAGCATTCGCGCCGCGACGCGCTGGTGGAGGCGGCGGCCGAAGCATCTGACGAGCTGATGGAAAAGTACCTCGAGGGCCAGACCTTCACCGATGCCGAGATCGAGGCCGCACTCCACAAGGGCACGCGTGAAGGCAGCGTGGTTCCGGTCTTCGTCGGCTCGGCGACGCAGAATATCGGCGTCCGCGAGCTGATCACCATGATCGCCAAGCACGTCCCATCACCGGCCGAAGTCGGCACCCGCGCGACCACCGACGGCGCGCAGATCACGCCCGACCCCGACGGTCCATTCGTGGCGCAGGTCTTCAAGGCCAGCGCTGATCCTTTCGTGGGCCGTCTCACCTACTTCCGGGTCATCTCCGGCAGCCTGAGCGGGCAGGGGCACGTCTACAATGCCTCCCGGAAGGAGGAGGAACGTATCGGCAACCTGCTGTCGGTCCAGGGCAAGGACACGGAAACGCTGTCCAGGGTCGGTCCGGGGGACATCGCCGCCGTCGCCAAGCTCACGTCGACGGCAGCCGGAGACACGCTTGTCACCGACAGGGCGCACGCCGTGGAGCTCGCGCCATTGCAGTTCCCTGCTCCATCGCTCCAGGTGGCCATCGAGCCCGAGTCGAAAGCCGACCTCGACAAGCTGGGACAGGCCCTGCATCGGCTCATCGAGGAGGAGCCGGCCATCCACATTCGCCGCGAGGACGGCACGGGCGAGACCATCCTGACCGCCATGGGCGATGCGCACGTGGACGTCATCGTGGACCGCCTGAAGCGCAAGTTCGGTGCTGCTGTGAAGACCGCGACCCCGCGGGTGCCGTATCGCGAGACCATCCGGCAGGCGGCGCGCATCGACAACCGGTATAAGCGCCAGACGGGTGGCCACGGCCAATACGGGCATGTGGTGATCGAATTCGCACCAGCCGAGATGGGCACGGGCTTCGAGTTCGGGAACAGGATCGTCGGTGGCGTGGTGCCGAAGCAATACATTCCGGCCGTCGAGAAGGGCCTTCGCGAGGCCATGGCGGAAGGCGTCCTCGCCGGATATCCGGTGGTGGATCTGTCGGCCACGTTGGTCGACGGCTCGTTCCATCCGGTCGACAGCTCCGAAATGGCGTTCAAGGTGGCGGCCTCGCAGGCGTTGAAGAAGGCCTTCGACACCGCCTCACCGGCGCTGTTGGAGCCGATTCTCGAGGTCGACGTCGTGGTTCCGGACGAGTTCATGGGTGACGTCATGGGACAGATCACGTCCAAGCGCGGACACGTGCTCGGGATGGATGCAGCCGATGGCCTGCAGCACCTCAAGGCACAGGTGCCCCAGGCAGAGATGTTCCACTACGCCACGGAGCTGCGATCGATCACCCAGGGTCGCGGCCGGTTCAGCTGGAAGGTCGACCACTATGCCGAAGTGCCGCACGCCATCGCCGACAAAGTTGTTGCGGAGGCCGCCAGCAACGGACACGGCCCGGAACGCGGACACTGAGCCCGGAGGAAGCGCTCAGGCGAATCAGCGCCTGGGCGGAGCACGAGGAAACCGTGCGCGGGTTGATCCTCCTGGGATCACGGGCTCGCTCCGAACTGCCCGCCGACGAGTGGTCGGATACCGACCTGCTGGTCTTCACGTCCGATGCCGACCGGTGGCTGCGCGATGGCCGCTGGCTGGACGAGATTGGCCCGGTCATCCTCAGCTTCATCGAGCCGACCGCCCTGGGTGGCCTCTTCGAGCGACGTGTCCTGTTTGAGAACGCCGTCGATATGGACCTGGTCATGGTACCGCTCGAGATCACCGACGAGATTTCCTCGAACGATGGTGCGATGCCTGTGCTCGCCCGTGGGTATCGGCTTCTCGTCGACAAGGACGGCCGATTCCACGATCTCGAATCTTTGGCGGCCGGGGCGGACCCGCGCGCCGTTCATGGCGCAGAACCGTGGCCCCCGTCGCCCGACCACGTCGCCAACCTGATCAACGACTATCTGTACCACTGCGTCTGGGTCACCAAGAAGTTGCGACGCGGCGAGCTCGCCGTGGCGGTGGCCTGCCAGAACGCCTACCAGGGCTCGATTCTGCGCCGATTCGTCGAGTGGCAGGCCGAAGCGCGCTCAGACGGAGGGACGAACACGTACTACGAGGGACGGTTCCTCGAACGCTGGGCGGTGCCCGAGACGGTGGCCGGGCTTGCCGTCAGCCAGGCCCGTTACGACGCTGCCGACCTCGCCGGCGCGATCCCCGACGGCATGGAGCTCTTCCGGGTGCTGGCGACCGAGGTTGCCGCTGCGGTCGGCGTGGTGTACCCGGTGGTGGCGCACGATTCGATCCGGGATTGGCTCCAACAAACGCTGCGCGCGTGACCCGGACCATCACTGCCAGTGATCAGCAGCAGCGACCTGGTCCCCCGCCGAACAGCGCTGGTCCGATGTGACGCGTTGTATCACTGCCACGGATATTCCGATGGATATGCTGCGGCTGGTGAACCAAGCACGGTGGCTGTGCGAGCTGCGAACACTGGCAGTGATCGCGGGGCTGTTTCTGGCACGGCCGCGAAAGCAGTCAGTCGCGGTACGCCCAGGGCTCCCCAGTTGAGCGCATGCGGGCGAGCGTTCGCCGATGGGCGATGCCCTCGGCCGCGTACGTGGCGGCAGCGACGAGCGCGGCGACCACGATCACCAGCCACGGAGCGACCGACCACGGATCCGACGACCCGCTCAACACCGTGAAGACCCAGATGAGCAGCGCGGTGAGACCCGCTGCGCTGAAGCCCGAGGCGACCGCGCCGGTGATGAATGCAAGCGCCATCAGCCCGCAACCTCCGCGACAGCCAGGTTGCGCTTGCCGCGCCGAAGAAGCAGCCATCGTCCGGCGAGCAGGTCAGATGCAACCGGCACCGCGGCCGGATCCACCACGCGCACGTTGTTCACGTAGCCCCCGCCCTCGCTGAGCACCCGGCGTGCGGCACCTCGGCTCTCCGAAAGCCCGCACTGCACGAAGAGGTCGAGCACCGATGGGAGGCCGTTGCCGCCCGCAAGGCTGGCACGCGGTAGATCGGCGAAGGCCGCCTCCAGGGTCACCCGGTCGATCTCATGCAGATCGGCGCCGCCGAAGAGTGCCTCCGATGCGGCGACCGCCTGCCGCGTTGCGTCGGCGCCGTGCACGAGCTCCGTCACCTCGACCGCGAGTGACCGCTGCGCCGAGCGCGACTCCGGACGTGACACCGCATCGGCTTCGAGTGTCTCGATTTCAGCATGCGAGCGGAAGCTGAAGACGCGCAGGTACGTACCGACGACGGCGTCATCGACGTTGAGGAACCACTGGTAGAAGGCGAACGGCGATGTGCGCTCGGGGTCCAACCACAGGGTGGATCCCTCGCTCTTGCCGAACTTCTGGCCGTCAGGGCGCGTGATGAGCGGCGTCGCGAGTGCGTGCACAACCGTTCCCTCGATACGCCGGATCAGGTCAACACCGGCGGTCAGGTTGCCCCACTGGTCACTCCCGCCGAGCTGAAGGGTGCAGCCGTGCCGGCGATACAACTCCAGGAAATCGACCGCCTGCATCACCTGGTAGCTGAACTCGGTGTAGCTGATGCCGCCGGCCTCGAGGCGCGCGCTCACCGACTCCTTTGCGAGCATCCGGCTCACGCTGAAGTGCTTGCCGATATCCCGCAGCCAGTCGATGGCCGACATCTGTGCCGTCCAGTCGAGATTGTTCACGATCACCGCGGCGTTCGAGCCCTCGAAGTCCAGGTAGCGTTCGACCTGGCCGCGGATGCGGTCCACCCAGCCGGCAATCACATCGGGATCATTCAGGGTCCGCTCGCTCGTGCGGCCGCTGGGGTCACCCACCAGGCCGGTCGCGCCGCCGACCAGGCCGATCGGACGGTGGCCGGCCAATTGGAGCCGTCGCATGGTGACCAACAGCACCAGGTTGCCGAAGTGGAGGCTCGGCGCGGTCGGATCGAATCCACCGTAATAGGTCACCGGATGGGCGGCCATGGCCGAACGAAGGGCGTCAAGATCGGTCCTGTCGGCGAGCATCCGGCGCCAGTGAAGGTCGTCGAGCACGGCGGTCCGCGCGGCATTCGTCTCCATCGGGCGATGAGTATACGCACCGAACATCCGTGCTACCCTGCCGCCCGATGACCCGACGAACACCGCCGCCGGGCCGGCGGCCCGCCCCACGCCGCGGGTCCGCGAACACACATTCGCGCCGACGACCCGGCTCAACCGCCCTTCCGCGCCTCATCATGGCCGTATTCGGGCTGCTGGCGGTCGGTCTCTTCGCGGTCATTCTCAACGTCTACAGTTCGTTCACCAGCGGCCTGCCCGACGTGGGAGACATCGAGAACTTCGACCTGGTCGAGGGCTCGAGCGTGATCTCGGCAGACGGCACGGAGCTGGCAACATTTGCCGTCGAGGACCGCCGCGAGATCAGCTTCGAGGAGATGCCGGAGCTCATGATCGAGGCGCAGGTGGCCGCGGAGGACCAGACCTTCTGGACAAACCCGTGCGTCGACTTTCGCAGCATCGTGCGAGCCGTCCTCCAGAATTTCCAGGCTGGTCAGACCATCTCCGGAGCCTCGACCATCTGTCAGCAGCTCGTGCGGATGCGGCTCTTCGACGCGGAGTTCATGGCCGATCCGGATCGCCAGGTCGAGCGCAAGGTCAAGGAGGCGATCCTCGCGCTGCGTCTCGACGACCGCTACGCCGGCACGGAGGGCAAGCAGCAGATCATCGAGATGTACCTGAACCAGGTCTACTACGGCAACAATGCTTACGGAATCTGGGCCGCGGCGACGGCCTACTTCGGCAAGGATCTCACCTCCGACGAACGCGATCAGCAGCTGACGGTGAGCGAGGCCGCCATGCTGGCCAGCCTGGTGCGCGCGCCCTCCCGCCTCGATCCCTCCACCGAGGCCGTTGAGCAGGAGGTCGACGGCGCGACCACCTACGTCGTGCCGGAGACGGCGCAGGCGATCACCTCGCGCAACATCGTTCTCGACCAGATGCTCGACTCCGGGTTCATCACCCAGGCCGAGTACGACGCCGCGCTCGCCGAGCAGGTGGTCCTCGCCGCGCCCGATGACAACACGTATCTCGCGCCGCATTTCGTGTATGCCGTTCGCCGGGAGGCCGGTGAGCTGCTCGAGGGCGAAGAGGCCCTCGACATCGATGGGCTGCGGATCATCACGACGCTCGATTACGAGGGCTACCAGGCGACCGCCGAGAAGTGGGCACAGGTCGCCTACGACATGGACCGTCTGAGCGACGATGAGCTCGTCGCGAAGTACGGTGAGTCAGCGGCCGGCGAGGGTGGATGGATCGCGCAGCTCCAGGGTCGCAACATCAACAATGACGCCATCGTGACCGTGAACTATCGGACCGGCGCCGTGCTCGCCTATGTCGGCAGCGCCAGCTTTTTCGGCGAGTCAACGCCAGAGCACCAGGCAAACTTCGACGTCATCGGCCAGGCCTATCGCCAGTCCGGATCTGCCTTCAAGCCGATCACCTACGCCGCCGGGTTCGAGTCGGGAGTCATCACCCCGTCAACCATGTTCATGGACGTGGAGGGCGAGATCGTCGATGGCTACAGCGTCCCGAACGCGGACAACCGCCAGCGTGGCCCGGTTCGCGTGCGGGATGCCCTCAAGTACTCGCTCAATATTCCGGTCGTGAAGGCGCAGCAGCTCATCGGCACCGATGCCGTCGTGAGTCTCGGCGAGCGGCTCGGCCTCGATTGGGATCCGCGCCAAGAGGAGGAGGTCGCCGTCCCGTCCCTGACGCTGGGCACCATCGGCGTGCACTTCCTCGACCTGGTGGGAGCCTACGGCGGTATCGCCAACGGCGGCCAGTTCCACCCGCCGTACCTCATCGAGCGCATCGAGGATTCGCGTGGCAACGTCATCTACGACCATGCCAACGACGCCGAGGAGCCGGAGCAGGTCCTGTCGGCCGCATCGGCGCATCTCGTGACCGACATCCTGGCCGACAATACCGACCCGGAGACCAATCCACTATGGGGTCCGCGCTTCCAGCTCCAGACCGATGCCGGTCGCCGGCCGGCCACCCTGAAGACGGGGACCACCAACGACTTCAAAGATCTGCAGGCGGTCGGCTACCTGGCTCCCGACCCGGATCCGGCGGTGAGCGACGGAGCGATCGTGACAGGGGTGTGGGTTGGCAACAGCGACTTCTCAGCAATCGAGGATGTCTTTGCCGCCGATGGCCCGACCTTCATCTGGCATGACTACATGGCCGAAGTCGCCGCGCTCAATGAGCTGCCTGTGCGTGATTTCGAGCGACCGGAGGGGGTGGTGGAGGTCACCGTGGACACGATCAGCGGCATGCTGAAGGGTGAATTCGGAACGCCCTTGACCGAACTCTTTCGCGCCGATCGGCAGCCGACCTCGCAGGACACGGTGCATCGTGAGCTGCGGATCGAGGTCGAGACCGGCAAGATCTGGCAGGAAGGATGTGGCGACTTCGCCACGATCGCACCGGCTGGCTCGCCAGACCCTTCCGCCGAGCCGCCCCCACGCGAGGCCGAGGAGCGGGTCTATATCGACCTCAGCGGCTGGGAGGAGGACCGTCCGACATGGGAGGAGGCCAATCTCGCGTGGATCGCGGAGTGGACCGGCCGCGAGGCCGAGCTGAACACGAGCGTCCGATCCCCGTACCCTGGGCCCCTCGACGCGCCGCTGGCACCGACCGAGGAATGCACACCGGGAGAGATCCCTACGTCCTCGCCCACGCCGTCGCCAACGCCCACACCGTCACCAACGCCCACACCGTCACCAACGCCGATCCCGACCGTGGCGCCGACGCCGACCCCGATCCTCCCGACCCCGACCGCGACGCCGACACCGACGCCTGATCCCGCGCAGGCGCCCTAGAGCTCCGCGATCGTCGCGCCGTCGCCGCCCTCGTCCCGGCGGCCGCCGCGCACGCCCCGGACCTGTGGATGCTCGGCCAGCACTTCACGGACCGCACGTCGCAGCGCCCCGGTTCCCATGCCGTGCACGATGACCACGTTATCGAGTCCGGCCAGCAGCGCGTCGTTGAGGTGAGCATGCAGCCGTTCCAGCGCCGCCTCGACCCGCTCACCGTGCAGATCCAGCGTGGGCGACACCCGCGCTGCGGCCCGACGACGAATCTCCTCCGCCTCGAGATCGGGTGGCGCGGGGCCGATGATCGGCTCATGGACGACATCCACATCGTCCGCCGGGATCACGAGCCGCGCGCCATCGGTCTCGAGCGTGACGCGCCCGGTACGGCCGCTGATCTCCACGATCCGTCCGGTGCTGCCCAGCGTCCGTGACCGTGCCCAGAGGCCCACTCGAGGCTGAGGCCCGCGTGACTCCTCGTCGGTTTCGGCAGCCTCGACGACCCGGTGAGCCTCGACGGTTTCGCTCCGCACCCGCTTCGCCTTCTTCGCGAGGTCTTCGAACGCCTCGGCGCCACGCGGTGCACGACTGGCGCCCAGGTTGCGTTGTCGCATGAGCTCCCTTCGGACATCGGCAACCTCGCGCTCGGCTCGAGCCAGCATGTCGTCCGCCGCTCGTCGCGTATCGGCCAGCAGCTCCCCCGCCTCGCGCCTGGCGCGCGACACGCCGGTCCGGGCGCGGTCGCGCTCGTCCGCCGCGGCCGTTCGTTCGGCGCGCGCCGCTTCAAGGGCGATCTGCTGCGCCTCCTGCGCGCGGGCGATCTCCGCCAGCGTCTCCTCCATGCTGGCGTGATCTGCAGAGATGCGAGCTCGCGCGTCGGCGAGGATGTCGGCCGGGAGCCCGAGACGCTCCGCGATCGCGAACGCCTGGCTCTTGCCGGGCAGGCCGATCGTCAGCCGATATGTCGGGCGCAGGGTCGCAACATCGAATTCAACGGCCGCATTCGTGACGGACGGGTGCTCGGTCGCAAACGACTTCAGCTCCGCGTAGTGCGTGGTGGCAGCCACCATGGCGCCGGCCTCGAGGAGCCGCGTCACGACCGCCATGGCAAGGGCCGAACCCTCGGTGGGATCGGTCCCGGCGCCAACCTCGTCGAGCAGCACCAGCGTGGCCGGCCCCGCGGCCTCGACGAAGCGCACGACGTTGCGCAGGTGGCTAGAGAAGGTCGAGAGCGACTGGGCGATGCTCTGCTCGTCGCCGATATCGGCCATCACCCGTCGAAAGACCGGCAGACGAGCGCCATCTGCTGCGGGTACCCGGAGACCAGCCTGGTGCATGAGCGCCAGCAGCCCGAGCGTCTTCAGCGAAACCGTTTTGCCGCCCGTATTGGGACCCGTGACGACGAGCGCCCGATAGCCGAATCGATCGCCGAGCCGCAGGTCGATCGGCACCGCGCTCCCGCCGAGCAGCGGATGACGCGCCGATAGCAGTTCCGCCGCGTCCTCTGTCGGCGCGGGACGGACAGCATCCATTGCCGAAGCAAGCCGCGCCCGTGCCATCCACAGGTCGGCGCGGGCGAGAGCCGCCAGGCTGTCGCGCAAGCTGCTGCTGCGCGCCTCCACCGAACTGGACAGCTCGTCCAGGATGCGCTCCTCCTCGCGAGCCTCGGCGAGCGACGCCTCCGTCCAGGCATTGTTCAGCTCGACCACGCTCAGGGGTTCGATGAACAGCGTCGCGCCCGATGCGCTCTGGTCGTGGACGATCCCCTTCACGCGACCCTTCGCCTCGGCCCGGATCGGGATCACGTAGCGACCGGAGCGGACGGTGACGATCGGCTCACCGATCAGGCCAGCGAGCTGTGTCGAGCGCAGCATCGCGTTCAAACGCTCGCGCACCCGGTCCTGCGACGTGCGCAGACGCTTGCGGATGGTCGCGAGCTCGCTGGACGCGGAGTCGAGAATCTCGCCGCTGTTGTCGACACTGCGACCGATGCGCTCCGCAAGATCCGGGCATGGATCCAGCTCACCTCGGATGCCCGTGAAGTGCGCTCCCCGCCAGCTCTTGAGTCGCTCGGCGAATCGCGCGGTCGCATCAAGCGTCTCGGCGATCTCGAGCAGCTCGGCGGGCGTCAGCCTGCCGCCACGGGCGGCGCGATCGAGCGACCCGCGGATGTCCCGCGCGCCGCCGATCGTGGCCTGTGCCTGCTCGTCCAGCAATCTGACCGCCTCGTCGGTCTGATCCTGGCGCAGGCCCACGTGGGCAGCGTCCGGGCTCGGGCTCGATGCCAGTGCCATCTCCCGCGCGGGCTCGAAGGCGGTCAGCTCGGCGAGCTGGGCGACGATCGCGCCAAATTCGAGCGCGCGCAGCGTTCCTTCGTCGGCTGCAACCGGGGCGCGCTCAGCGCCGGGAGATGTGGGGGTCATCGGTGATCCAGAATCGCATGGGGCGTGCCGCCCATGGGCCGGCGTAGTCGATGCCGACGCGCGGCCCGCTCACGACGGTCGGCGCGGGGCCGCGTCTTGGCAGGATCCGGACCGGACCCGTCAGCAGATCTGTCCCGTTCATGGTTCGGTTGACCGCCAGCGACCGGCCGACGTTGCCCGGTCCGGCGGCCAGGCGAGCGTCGAGCGGCCGTGGACCGCGTCTCGCTCGCGCCACCTCGATGCCCTCGTCGATCTCGAGCGCCCGGATCAGGACAGCCTCTGGCTTCTCGCCCGGCCCCGTCACCACGTTCATGCAGTGGTGGATGCCATAGATCAGGTAGACGTAGAGGCGACCGGGCGGACCGAACATGACCGCGTTGCGAGGGGTTCGTCCGCGAGCGGAGTGGGCGGCCAGGTCCTCGGGACCCGCATACGCCTCGACCTCGACGATCCGGC
>JACDBZ010000115.1 GCA_013694645.1 Chloroflexota bacterium | reverse complement strand
AGGGCCAGTTCCTCGACATCAGCTTCGAGCGCCGGACCGATGTCACGGTGGACGGCTACCTCGAGATGATCGGCAAGAAGACCGCGGCCCTGCTTGCGGCATCCGTCCAGGCCGGCGCCATCCTGGCCACCGACGACGCCGAGGTCGTTGAAGCCTATCGGCGCTTCGGCTACGACCTGGGGATGGCCTTCCAGATGGCAGATGACGTGAAGGGCACGTTCTGGAGCTCCACCGATTCGGGCAAGCCAGAAGCCGGCGACGTGCGCAAGCGCAAGAAAACGCTGCCGCTGGTGTGGGCGCTTGCCAATGCTTCTGAGGCCGATCGCGACCGGCTCAATACCATCTACCTCGATGGCATCCGCGCCACCGATGGGCGCGGGCCGCAGCCGACCGCAGCCACGCCGATGACCGATGATGAGGTCACTGAGGTGCTCGCCATCCTGGGCCGATGCGGCGCCCGCGAGCATTCGCTGTCGGAGGCCCGCCGCTACCGGGACCGCTCATTGGAGCAGTTGGAGCTGCTCCCCTGCCCCTCCGCCGGCAAGCGCGATCTCGCTGACCTCGTCCGCTCGGTGATCGCCGCCTAACGTTCCCTTCGGCATGGCAGGCGTCGATCTAGCGGGCCGCAGGGCATCATGGCGACCCACTTACGTGCCGCGTGGACCGATCAAACGGGCAGTGCGGAGCGCAGCGACTCAAATGAGCGCGGGACTGCCCGATTTGTGAGCATCGAGCTGACGCCGCGCCCTACCCCGCTGGGTCATCTCCGTGTTCACGCTCGTCGGCGCGGCGAGCGCGCGAGGCGACCACTCGGGCCACGCGACGCGGCTCGGCGGCCTCGACGCGGAGCATGACGTCATCGCGGAACGGGGTTTCGGCGCCCGGCAGCGGGATACGACCCACCCGATGCACGATAAACCCGCCGACCGTGTCGTAGGCCTCCTCATCGGTCTCGTCGTCGTCCGACAGGTCGAACAGGTCGCGCAGGTCATCCATGCTCACGCGGCCGTCGAGACGGAAGGCGAGCTCGTCAGTGGACTCGACGGGCTCGACCATGTCTTCCTCGGTGTCGTATTCGTCCTGGATCTCGCCGACGATCTCCTCGACGACGTCCTCCATGGTGACCAGGCCCGCCGTTCCGCCGTACTCATCCACCACGATCGCAATGTGCCGCTTGGCGGTCTGCATGTCGTGCAGGAGCTCATCGACCGCCTTGGACTCGGGGACATAGACCGGCGAGCGGACGAGGGTACGGATGTCGATCTGCCCATTCGCGCGCGCATTGCCCTTCAGGTAGGGCAGCAGGTCCTTGGCGTACAGGATGCCGACGATGTTATCGAGGCTCTCCTCGAAGACCGGCAGCCGCGAGTGACCCGCGGCAATGATCATCTCGAGCACCTCATCGAGGGGATCGGAGACGTTGACGGCGCGGATGCCGATGCGCGGGACCATGACCTCATGGACGCGCTTGTCCCCGAGCTCGATGACCCCGTGGATCATCTCCTTCTCCTCCTCCTCGATGCCTCCCTGCTCAGAGCCGGTCTCCACGAGCAGCTTGAGCTCCTCGGTCGAGAGGTACCCGCCCTGTGGCTTCTCCGTTCCGCCCAGCAGGCGAACGAGCAGCGTACTGCTGCGAGAGACGGCCCACACGATCGGCGAAAGAAGCCGCTGGAGGACGCCGATGGGACGCGAGACGAGGAGGGCAAGGCGCTCGGGGAAGTTGAGCGCCAGCGTCTTCGGCACCAGCTCGCCGACGATGATCGAGGCGGTCGCGATGACGAGGGTCATGACCACGAAGGCGATGGTATTGGCGGCCTCCTGGAGCCAGGTCCACGGAATCCGCCGGATCAGGTCCGCGAGGCCGGGCGAGAAGGCGACGGCCCCGACGGCGCCGGACAGGAAGCCGAGGAAGGTAATCGCGATCTGGATGGTGGCCAGGAAGCGGCTCGGATCCTGGACCAGGCGCTGCGCCGTCCTGGCGGCGTTGTTGCCGTCGTCGGCCAACTGGCTGAGACGGTGTCGCTTGACCGTGATGAGAGCCATCTCGCTGGCGGCAAAGAAGCCGCCGACGAGGATGAGAATGACGACAACCGCAAGGTCAAAGACCGGGTTGCCGGGGGTACTGCTACCGTCCATCGGGCGGTGTTATTTCCGCCTCCCTACGAGTTCCGATCCGCCCCGGATGGGACGGGCGCCTCCACCGGCGCGGGGCTGCCGGCACCGGCCGGCGGTTTCGAGGAACGCCTGAGCTCGATCGGACGCGCCGGCACGCCGACCACCTTTTTGCCCGGAGCGACGTCCCGGGTGACGACCGATCCGGCGCCCGTCGTGGCTCCCTCGCCAATCCTCAGTGGGGCAACCATCATCGTGTCGACGCCGATGCTGGCCCGATCGCCGATCAGGGTTCGATGCTTGGTCGTGCCGTCGAAGTTGGCGGTCACCGAGCCGGCACCGATGTTCACGTCGGCGCCGATCTCCGCGTCGCCGAGGTAGCTGAAGTGATGCTGCTGCGTTCCCGCGCCGAGGCGGGTCTTCTTGATCTCGGCGAAGTTGCCGATGCGACAGCGCGGCCCGATATCCGAGCCCGGACGAAGGTGCGCGAATGGACCGATCTCGACGTCCTCCGCGACCGTCGACGCCTCGACGACGCTGGCCCAGACGCGCGTGCGCGGTCCGATCCGGCTATCACGGACGTGCGCGTTCGGCCCGATCAGCGCGTCCTGCGCGATGACGGTGGCTCCTTCGAGGATCGTCCATGGTTCGATGCGGGCATCCTGCCCGATCTCGACGCCCGCGTCGATCCTGGTGGTCGTCGGATCGACGATCGTGACGCCGTTGCGCATGTGTTCATCGGCGATGCGTCGCCGCATTCTCTCCTCCGCCATGGCCAGGGCAAGGCGATCGTTGATGCCGATCGTGTCCCCCGCATCGTCCGCCTCCACGATGCGGACCGCGCGACCATCGGCCACCGCCATGGCGACCAGGTCGGTCAGATACTCCTCCCCGGAAGGCGAGGGCGCAACCCGGGCGAGTGCCTCGCGCAGCCAGGCGACGTCGAAGGCGTATGTTCCGACGTTCACCTCGTTCAGGGCACGCGTGAGCTCGTCGGCGTGGGCCTCTTCAACGATCGAGGCCGCACCGCGATCCGCATCGCGCACGATGCGACCGTAGCCCGTGGCGTCCGGCAGGTGCGCGGAGACGAGCACGATCGCCGGACCACCGATCTCGCGCTCACGGAGGATCGCGCGGAAGAGGGCGGATGGCTGGAGGGGCGCGTCGCCCATTGTGATAAGCACGGTTCTGACATCCGACGACACGGCGCCGAGCCCGACGCGCACCGCATCGGCCGTCCCCAGCTGAGCCTCCTGGCGCGCTGTGGCGGCGCGCGCGCCCACCGCCGCCTCCACGGCATCGCCGCCATGCCCGGTCACGACGACGGGACGAGCGATGCCGGCATCGGCGAGCGCATCCAGGACATGATCGATCATGGAGCGGCCGGCAAGCGGATGCAGGACCTTGGGAACGCGAGAACGCATGCGCGTCCCCTGGCCGGCGGCGAGGACGATGGCCGCGGTGGCGGTCAGGTGTGCAGACACAGTGGCCGATGGTAGAGGCGGCCCAATCCGAGCGTCAACCGGAGGTCACCGTGGCGATCGCCTCGATCTCGACCAGCGCGCCCTTCGGCAGGTCTTTCACCGCAAACGCGCTGCGCGCCGGGAACGGCTCGGGGATGACACGGGCATAGACCTCGTTGACGGCCGGCCAATCACCGATGTCCACCAGGTAGACGGTGACCTTGACGAGCTTATCCAGGCCGCTGCCGGCGGCGTCGAGGATTGCCGCCAGGTTGACCAGCGCACGCTCGGCCTGCCCCGCCACGTCATCGGCCGCGAAATCGCTGGTCGACGGATCGAGACCGAGCTGGCCGGCGGTGAAGACGAGGCCGCCCGCCCGGATCGCCTGGCTGTACGGGCCCGCGGCAGCAGGAGCGCTCGGGGTGCTGATCACGTCGCGCACTGGTTCAATCCTCCTCGGTGATGCGTTCGATGCTAGCCGCTGCGACGCGCGTCCGGGTCACCGTCGCGCGTATCCCGGCGTCGCGAAGGCGCCCGGCCAGCGCACCGGCACGCTCAGCGTCCGCGGCAAGGCTGAAGATGGTCGGTCCGGAACCGGTCAGCCGGGGCTCGCCGCCGGCCTCGGCGATGACCTCCAACAAGCCGTCGAGCTCGGGCCGCAGCCGCCGCGCAGGAGCGAGCAGATCATTTTCCAGGCGGCCCCATTCCTCCGAGCGAAGCTCGCCGAAGATCGCGGCGGTCGACAGGCCGAACGGAGGGTGCGCAAGGACGACGTGCCGCTGGATGGAGTCAATGGCCTCGATGCGCTCCCCGATCCCGGTCACCCGCGCCGCGGACAGGCCAGACGCGAAGAACGGCACGTCGGCGCCGATCCGTGCCAGCGCAATGAGATCGTCCTCGCCCGCAGCGTCTTCCAGCCCGCGCCACGCACGACCCAGCCGCCAGGCGGCCGCGGCATCCGACGAGCCGCCGCCGAGACCGGCGGAGGATGGGATCCTCTTCTCGAGCGCCAGGCAGGCGCGATCGACGTCTCCCCCCAGCCCGGCGACCAGTCCGCGCCAGGCAAGATTCTCATCGGCGAGCGGCAGACCACTCGCGGCCTCGCCATCCATCCGCAGCCCGATGGAACCCGGCATCAGGCGGAGCCGGTCACTGAGATCGAGCAGCGCGAACTCGCTGTCGAGGAGGTGGTGACCATCGGGACGGCGACCGACCACCGAGAGCGTCAGGTTGATCTTGGCCGGTGCGTCGAGGCGGAGCGCGCGGATCACAGCAGCGGCTCCACGCGCGCGGTCAGGCACGCCCACTCGTCCACGGTCAGGGTCTGCGGCCGCCGGTCGGATTCGATGGCGCAGGCCCCGAGCGCGGCCTCGACCACCTCCCGGTCGATCGCCAGCTCGCGCGTGAGGCCGTTGTGGACCTGCTTGCGACGCTGCCGGAACCCGGCCTGCACCACGCGATAAAACGGCTCGCGCGTCGGTCCGACGACCACGGCAGGTCGATCACGCCGACGCAGACGCAGTACCGCAGACTCCACGGCCGGGGCCGGCTCGAAGGCGTGCGGCGGCACGCGGGCCACGACCTCCGCGTTCGCCACGTTCTGCACGAAGACCGACAGGTAGCTCATCCGTCCAGGCGGCGCCGCGACGCGCTCGGCGACCTCGCGCTGCACGAGGAGCACCGTCAGCTCCGGCGGCCGCTCGCCCTCGAGGAACGCGTGCAGCAGCGGACTGGTGATGTGGTACGGGATGTTGGCCACGACCTTGATCGGCCTGCCCGGAAAGAACTCGCGCGGATGCAGCGACAGCGCATCGGCCTCGACGAGCTCGAAGCGATCCACGCCGTACAGCTCGCGACGCAGGTACTCGGCCAAGCGTGGATCAAGCTCGACCGCCAGGACCGATGCACCCGCCGCGAGAAGGCGACGGGTGAGCACGCCCAGCCCGGGGCCGATCTCGACGACGTCGTCTCCCGGATGCAGCTCGGCGGCCGCCACGATGGCGTCGAGCGCCTCGGGATCGGTCAGGAAGTTCTGGCTCAGACTCTTCCGGGGGCGCAACCCCTCGGCGCCCATGAGGCGTCGGAGCTGACCGGGCGTCGGCGGCGCTAGCCGGTCGGACGCCAACGGGTCGCTCACGGCACCAGCCAGGGCAGCGCAAGATTGGGAACGGCCTCGAGCGCCGCGTCAGCCCGATCGCCGGCGGCGAACCGAAATCCCGCTGCCGCCCCGATCATCGCCCCGTTGTCGGTGCACAGCGCGGGCGGCGGCACGAGCAGCGGCAGACCTTCGGCGCGCAACCGCTGACCCAGACTGTGACGCAGAGCGGCGTTGGCAGCGACGCCCCCACCCAGCGCCACGGCCGCCACGCCATGGTCACGAGCCGCGGCGAGCGTCTTCGTTGCCAGCGCGTCGACGACGGCTTCCTCGAACGCGGCGGCGATGCCGTCGATCGGGATCGGCTCGTTTCGCGCTCGATAGCCCTCGACCGCGCGCAGCACGGCGGTCTTGAGGCCGGAGAAGCTGAAGTCATACGGACCCGCCGTGCGCGCGCGGGGAAAGCGCGTCGCCGGCGTCGCGCCGACCGCCGCGGCACTGATCGCCGGTCCGCCGGGATACGGGAGCCCGAGCAATCGACCGACCTTGTCGAACGCCTCGCCCGCCGCGTCGTCGACCGTCTGGCCCAGGAGCGTGTACCGGCCGTGATCCTGCATGAGCACGAGCTGCGTGTGTCCGCCGCTGACCACGAGGCAGACCAGGGGAAATGGTGGCTCGGCAGGGAGCGGCGTTTCGGCGGCTCCGGTCAGCCAGTTCGCGTAGATGTGCCCCTCGATGTGGTTCACGCCGACGAGTGGCAGGTCGTGCGTGACGGCCAGCGCCTTGGCGACGTTGACGCCCACCAGCAGCGACCCGATCAGTCCGGGCCCGTGGGTCACGGCGACGGCATCGAGGTCCTCCCAGCCCACTCCCGACTGCTGGAACGCCGCCTCGAGGGTGGGCACGATCCAACGAAGCTGCTGCCGCGCGGCGACCTCCGGCACGATGCCGCCGGTCACGGCGTGCAACGCCACCTGGCTGGCGACCTGGTTCGCCTCGATCCGACGCCCACCCACGACGACCGCCACGCCGGTCTCGTCGCACGAAGACTCGATCGCGAGGACCCGCGGGCCGCTCATGTGGCCCACCGGCCGCGCTCGGCCTCCATGATGCTGCGCATGGTCGGATCAGCGAGGTCGGGGGTGGTCATCACCAGGGCGTCCTCGCCATCATCGGTGTAGTACGCGCGGCGGCGTCCAGCGGCCTCGAAGCCGAACCCGCGGTACATGGCCTGCGCGCCAGCATTCGACTCGCGGACCTCGAGCGTCATGCGCCGCGCACCGATGCTGAGGGCAAGCTCGCCGAGCCTCAGCAGAAGCTGCCGGCCGATCGATTGGCGACGCCAGCGCGGGTGGACGCCGAACGTCGTGACGTGCGCTTCGTCGACCATCATCCAGACACCCGCGAAGCCGACAACCGCGTCGCCCGCGCGCGCAACCAGGTAATGAGCCAGCCGATTGCCCTTCAGCTCCTGTTCGAACGCGTACGCGGGCCATGGCGTCGTGAAGCTGAGCCGCTCGATCTCGTGGACGGCCGCGACATCGGCGAGGTTCATCGGCTCGATGAGGACCCGGGCCGTCAGAGCCATCGCACACGCTCGCCGCTCTCGACGGCCACTCCTCGCGGTGCGCGCAGGTAGATCGGCTCGAGGGTTGGCAGATCGTCACCCGCGGCGTCCACCTCGATGCGTTCCGCGGCACGACGTGCGATCGCGATCGCCCCGCGCGGCCGGCGCGCGGCGGTCAGGTCGAATGCGGCTGCCAGCTCCACAGCCGCGACGAGCAGCGACCCGGTGGCCACCTCTGCCCGGTCGACGATGCGTGGCTCTTCGTCACCGCGCTCGAGCAGATACGCTTCGCGGGCGCCGGCTCGGGCGAGTGCGCCGATGGCGTCGGGTTCCGCGTCGAGCCATGCGCCGAGACTCGGGACACCGACGATCGGCACCTCGAGGCCAACGGCGAGGCCCTTGCCCAGGGCCATCGCCACTCGGAGCCCGGTGAACGATCCTGGCCCGGTGCCGATGGCCACCAGTGAAGCGTCATGCAGCGGGCGATCGATCCGCGCCAGCAACGCCAGCAGCCGCGGCAGCAGCTCGGTAGATTGGCGCTGCGCGCTGCTCCACGCATCCTCGGCCACCATGGTCCCGTCCGGTTCGGTCAGCGCAATCGAGAGGTCGGCCGACGCGCCGTCAATGGCGATGATCACGCTGCGCCGAGCGCCCCGACGGCCAGGCGCTGGTGCGCGCTCCCGACCGCCGTCCAGCGGAGGTCGCGCCGCATCGGTTCGGACGCCGGAACATGGAGATGGATCTCGAGCCGCTGCGTCGGCAGCCAGCCATCGAGCAGATCGGCCCACTCGACCACGGTCACGCCGTCAGCCTGTCGCTCGTCGAGGATGCCCGCAGCCCATGCCTCCTCGGCATCGCCCAGCCGGTAGGCATCAATGTGATAGAGGCGCAGGCGCCCCACATGCTCGTTCATCAGAATGAAGGTCGGGCTGTTCACGACCCCGGTGACGCCGAGGCCCGCGGCGATTCCCTTCGTCAGCTGTGTCTTGCCGGCGCCAAGCGACCCGATCAGCGCGACCACGATCCCCGGGACCGCGATGGCACCGATCTGGCGGCCGATGTCATGCGTTTCGTTCGGTCCGCTGCTGACCCCCGACCCGAACAGGACGGCGGGTACCGTCGATCGCTCCATGCGCGCCAGTATAGGAACGCGCCGCTCAGTCGCCGCTCAACGGCTCCGTGGCCTCGAGGTTGGCGACCGGCACGACCGCGGTGTGCCCGTCCTCGAAACGCACGAGAGCCGCGCGGCCGACGACGCCCGAGGCGAACGCGTATGGCCGATCGATCACGCGTACGAGCTCGCCACCCTGGCCGGCATGCGGGCGCCGATGCGCGATGACGCGGTCACCGGGACGCGGGAGGGCGCGGCGCGCGGGAGGGGGGCCGGCATCGTAGACGTAGAGGCGCGCCGTCTCTCCAAAGAGGCTCGCCATCCGGCCCTCGTGCGTCCGAAACCAGGCGAAGAGGCCTGGATCAAAGCCGACCTTGCCAAAGCCCTCGAGCAGGATCACCGCGAAGTCGCCGCGCACGCCGCCGATCTCACGCCGTCGCAGCTGCGTTGCCTCGAAGTCACGCAGCTCCTTGTCGAGGATCCCACCGAGGACGATGCCCGCCACCCCCATGGCGCGTGCGCGCGTCAGCGTCTCCGCGGAGGCCCGTGATCCCCCGACGATGATCCGGCCCGTGGCGCCGACATCGATGGCGCTTGCCCGCAGCTCGTCCCCCGGCTCGTGCACGGCGACGCGCAGCTCGCCATGCACCGCGTTGCCGCTGCCGCCGACCCCCGTCACCAGCGCGCCCGCGATTCGAAGCTCAATCGCATTCGACTCGAGGCTGACGACCTCACCGCGCACATGGCCGAGGACGGGTTCGCTGCCGCTCAGGGGTGCGATCATGGCCGACCCGTCGTCAAGGTCGTATCCCAGCAGAATGCAGGCCTCGCCCACCCGGACCTGCCGGCCTCGATCATCCTGGGCAAGGATCGATCCGGCGTCCAGGGTGGCGCCCGGCAGCGCGAGGAGGCATTTCGCAGCATCCGCCGGTGAGCGGCGCAGGGGGGCGGCCACCGCGACACTGATGCCGCCCCGCGGGGCGCGCCGTGTCGCCAGCACCTCGGCCGGCTCGACGCGATGGCCGACCTCGACCATGGGGGTCGCGCCGACCGGCAGCCGGACGCGGTGGACCACGCTCATGCCACCCGCTCCGACCCGGCCGGGGATTCGCGCGCCATCGAGTCGCGCCATCCAGCCAGGACCGTGCGCCGGTCATCGCTCCGTTTCGGCAGCCCGACGGGGACGCCGCGAGCATCCAGCATCAACCCGACCGCCCCTCCCGTCGCATTGACCTCGATGCGCGGCGACCGACGGGGAGCACCCAGGCTGACGCCGCCGAGCAGCTCGATCGTGATCTCGGCAACCTGCCCCCTGGGAAGCGTCACCGCCTGGAGCTGGCCGCTGCGCACCTCGATCGGCGATCTGGACGGCCAGCCCGAGCGATGCACGGTAACCCGCATCGCGAGCCGGCCCGGCACCCCGCCCCGGCACACCACCGCCGTCCCGAGCGGCACCAGCAGGTCCTCTCCCAGCAGCGCAAGCCCCTCACCGATCTCGTCGTCGGGCAATGAGCCGAGTGGACCGAGCAGCGCGGCGGCGTCGACGGCGAGCTGCGTGACGCCGACCGGACGGATGCCGTCGAGCAGCATGCGAGCTGCCTGGGCGGGGCGCGGCGCGGCGGCGATCGTGCGCCCCGCTCCGACCAGGAGGTCCAGGGACCCCACGACGCCCTCCTCGAGCATGCCTGCCAACTGGACGCGGGCGGCTGTCTGCGTGGCGGAGAGCTCCTCCGGCGTCTGCGGAAGGGTCGATGGACGCGCGCGGAGCGTCTGGAGCAGGTCCGCGACCGCGGCTTCCTCGCCGGCGTCGCCCGCGAGACGCGCGACGCGCGCAGCGGCGCCGGATGCGAGCACCGTGCCCGCAAGGCCGCCGCGGGCGTGCACTCGGCTGCTGAAGGTCCCATCAGGTTCGGCAAGTGCACGGGTAGCGGACCGGGCGCCGAGATCAACGCCCAGGATGCGAAGGCCTGTCGCGCCGGCAAGCGCGCCGATGGCGCGTGGGAAGGCCACCGAGGATAGGTGCGTCTCGTCCTCCGGCGTCACCGCATCACGCAGCAGGCCGGCGAGATGCGCTCGCAGGGCCGCCGGCTCCTCATGGCGCGCGTCCGGCCGCGGATTCCCGATCACTGAGAGCGCACCCGGCTCGAAGAGGCGGTCGACCTCAGCCGCCAGCGACGCCGACCCGGCCCAGATGACCGCACCGCCTTCCACGCGCCGGGCCGCGGCGACGAGCGCGGCAGCCTCGAGCGCGCGTGGGCTGCGCGAGCCGTCAAAACCCCCGGCGATGAGCCAGGCGTCCACCTCCGCAGCCTGGAGCATGCTCAACCGGTCGGCCAGAGTTCTGCCGTCGTCAACGGTCACCGTCTCCACTACTTGCCAACCGGCGGCCTCGGCCGCTCGACGAGCTGCGCTGCCGGACAGCTCTCGCGAGACAGCCACCACGGCGAGCCGCGCCGGCCGTCGCGCGGTGTGGCATTCGATCCGGTTCGCATCGGCGATCAGATCGTCCAGCTGATGCACCAGTCGCGGGTCCACCGATGCGGTGAGCTGATCGACCAGCGACCGCCGGAGCGCCGTGGCGCCCCATGCGGTGGGCTGCGCAGCGTGCGCGACGAGCCGCCAGCGGCCGCGTACCCTACCGATCACGCCGGCCTTTGCCCACGCGGATCCCACATCGAGGAGCAGCGCCATATCGGCGCGCACGAGCGTCGTGGTCATCGGCCCAGCCCGAGCCAGTCGCCGAGAAGGAAGGCGATGCGGTCGACGAGCAGGATCAGCCGAGACACAATCAGGAAGCCGAGCCAGCCCCCCAGGCCGCCGATCAGGAGCCAGCGCCCGGTTGCCGCGGCCGTGGTCACGAGCCGCCCGCGCGGCCGGCCATGCAGGAATCCGATGAGCACCAGCGCGGTCACGACCGCCGCCGACGCTCCGGCCACGGTCGTGCCCAACGACCCGCCCTGGCGCACGATCGAGGCGTCGATCTGCGGCAGCAGGGTGCCGATCACGGCCCCGCCGAGCGCGAACGCGGCCAACGCCCCGATGGCGATCGAGGCGGGGATCATCGACAGTTGACGCGGCAGCCATGGCGCGCCGGCGGCCGTGGCCACCAGGGCGACCCCGGCCCATAGCTCAGGTCGTCCGGTGGGATCCGCCGCGAGCGGCTGCACCAGTCGCGGTCCGATCACCTCGGTCAGGGCGATCAGCGCCAGGAATCCCGTCGCCAGGCCCGCAAGCAGGTGCTGCGACCAGCCGAACACCCGACGCTCTCCGATCAGCGCGCCGAGCACGATGAGCGTCACGATCGCGGCAATCCAGGTGGCGATCGTGTCGGCCGTCGTGGTGCCGAAAAAGTCGCTCATCCGATCGAACGCGATCCCGCCGACCGCAGGTGCTCGAGCATGCGTGCTCCCAGAGCCTGGCCGAGCACTGCCACCGCGACCAGCATGCCGAGGAGGAGGGGCAGTGGCCTCGGCTCCGTGGACTCGACCAGACGCGAGAGGTTGCCCAGCTCGAGGCTCTCGCGGTAGGCAGCTCCGTCCCGCGGCGTGGTGAGGCCGGCCGCCAGCTGTTCACCCGCGAGATATGGCTCGACCTCGGGCAGCAGGACGATGGGCGTGACGCTCAGCAGGGGCACGTCGCCGATACGGGGCATGACCTGCTCCACCCAGCTGCGCGGCCCAAGGTCATTGCCCCCGATGACCACGATGGCGTCGAATGCGCCGATGCCCTCGAGTTCCACCTCGCGCGTGAACGCGCCGTCGTCCAATTGCCCGGCGCGGATGTCGCGGGTGAGACCGACCAGCCCGGCCTCGGCACCGGGGATAAATCCAACGTCGAGCAGGCGAGTCGGGTTTGCCTCTCCGCGGCCGAGGCGCGCGAGTTCCGCGGATGCGAGCGCACGTCCCTCGGCGGTGAGGCTCACGAATGCCAGGCGTCCATCTCGGGCGAGCAGATCGGCGAGAAGCGCACGAGCCGTCTGCCGAATCTCCGCGTAGGTCCCGAGGTCGGGATCGTAGCCGATCAGCACGCGCGGTTGGTCAGGGAGCGCATCCAGCGCGGACGTCATCAGCTCCGCACGTTTCGATTCGGCGTCCGACAGTCGCAGCCAGCCCACATCGGGCGCCTGCCATGCGATCGCCAAACCGATGATGAGAAGGATGGGCGCCGCTCTTGTCAGGGCACGCGAATGGTCATTCATCGGCGGCGCGGATGCCCAGGAGCACGCGGGCCGCGTACACGGCCGACAACAGGGCGATCCCGATCAGCAGCCCGCGGAAGACGGCACCGATCGGAAAGGCGAGCGACCAGGTTGCCGCATCCGCCAACCCCGCTCCGGCCGATCCGGAGAGAGGCAGGAGGAGGACGGTGGTCACGAGGGCACCCGCGACGAGCAGGATGCCTTCACGGGTGCGCGTGGCGAGCGCACGTCGGGCGGCGCCCAGGGTCGTGACGAACAGAAGACCGAAGAGCGTGGCCCCGATGGGGACGAGAAGAGCGGCGACGAGCCACTGCACGGCCGGATCTGTGGTGCCCGCTGAGCCGGGGCGGAGGCCGGCAGCCAGCATCGCGGCCATGCCGGCGATGACGAAGACCGCTCCGATCGGGTCGCCCCGCTGCCGCCACAGATCCTGCACGCGCCGCACGCCGAGCGCCGCGACGCCGGCCAACGCCGCGCCCGCCGCTACGAGGATCGCTGCATCCACGGCAACTCCGGCCAGCTGGCTGAGTGCCGCGTTCACAACGAGCGTGTCCGCCAGCAGGAGCAGGCCGATGATGACGACCAGTGCCGTGAGGGTCGGGCGCCTCACCCGCGTCCGGTCCCCGCGAGAAACGCGGCGAGGTCGACTACCCCGGCGAGGGCAAGGGCCGATCCGACCAGGATGAGGGCGATCGCCAGGACGATGAGCCGGTTGGCCGCCATCACCATCGTGCGCTCCTCCACGTCCGTGCGCAGGTCGGCAATGGCCTGGAAGGGCTCCGGTCCGATGAGCGCTGCGCCGCCACTGAGCAGTAGGGAAGGCGCCTGCGCAGCTTCGGCGCTGGCCGTTGCGATCGATCCCGCGCCGCCACGCAGGCCGTCAAGGTGCAGCAGCGCCTCCTCGCGCAAGCTGCCGACGGCGAAGGCAGCCGCCGGACGCGCGCGAGTGGTCATGGCCAGGGCGGCGATGGTGGAACGCCCTTCGCCGACCATGACGATTCGGGAACGACCATGGCGCTCCGGCGTCTCCGTTGACGCGTGCGCCGCCTCGATGGTCGCCGCCGCCATCACCCCCGCGATCGGGTCATTTGTCAGCACCCGCAGCGGAATACCACTGCGCGCCGCGGCGCGGGCGACGTGTCCCAGGATCGGCAGGGCGGCCAACGTCTGCAGACGGCCGAGGGCGTCGGTGGCGCGCGTGATGCCGGCGCCGCCCAGTGAGACGACCGCATCGGTTCCCGACTCCGCGGCGAGCGCCATCGCACGCGCCACGCCGGCGAGGCCGGCGGTGTCGGAGGTCACCCAGCGACTGATGGGCCGCGCCACCAGCTGGAGCAGGACGAGAAGGACGCCGAGCACGACGAGCGTCGGTCCGATCTCGAATCGGAGCGAGGACGAGCCCAGCAGCTCACCGACAAACCGCACGAAGCGTCCGAAGACCTCAGCCGGGCTCGGCATGACGCTCCTGGGCGTCGTCGAGCTCGGCGATGAGGCGCTCCATCGCGCGGTCGTCCTCCAGCAGAGCGCCAAGCTCGCCGGCCGCCTGACCGCCCACGACGTTCAGAAGTGGGCGCAGGGCAACGCCCGCGTCGGAGAGCAGCGGAGCGAGCGGGAGATGCGCGTCGAGGAGCAGGCGGGCGGGGGCTGCCAGACCCCGGCGGACGAGCTGACTCGCGATCCTTCGCGCCGGCTCTCGACTCACGTCACGTGCGCGCGGTGAGCCGCCAGTGCCCCGGAGACGGCGCGCGTCTCCGCCGCGTTCGCGGTGGCGATGGTGATCGCCTCTGGCAGCTCGTGCCCAGCTGTCGCGCCGATCAGCTCGTCCACCAGCACAACCGCCGCCTCGGTCGCCGAAAACGTCCCGTGCTCGACGCCGATGAGCGAGAAGGCGATGCGACGCAGCTGCAGCGGCTCAGAGAAGCCCACGGCCGTGCGGATCGCCGCAGCGAGCCGATCGCGATCCGGGAGCCGCTCGTGTCCGACACCGACGGCATGGATCACGTAGGTGGCGGCCAGCGAACCTGCTCGCGTGACGATGGCGGTCCCCGACTCGGTCGGACCCTGATCGATCGCGTCGCTCTCGATCTCGGCGCCGCCGTGGCGTTTCACCGAAGCAGCGGCGCCAGCCGTCATGAAGAGCGATTCGTTCGCTGAAATCACCAGCGCGTCAACCTCGAGCTCCGCGATCTCCCCCTGCCAGACGTCGATCTCGATCGGTCCTGCCATGCGTCCCTTCGTTTCGGGTCGGCGCGGCGGTCAGTCGGCTCCGCGGTGGAGCCGGGGAAGACGGTCGCGCAGCGCGGTCGTCACTTCGTAGTTGATGGTTCGTCGCTCGGCGGCCACCGCATCGGTGGTGATCGACGCACCGTCCTGCGCTCCGATCAGGACGAATTCGTCGTCGTAGGTTACACCATCGATCCCGTCCAGATCGACGGTCAACCCGTCCATGCTGATCGCTCCGACGACCGGCGCGCGCCTGCCCCGGACGAGCACCCAGCCGTTGCCGGCGTGCACGCGCGGCCATCCATCGCCGTAGCCGATACCGAGCGTTGCGATTCGGGTGTCGCGCGTTGCGCGAAAGCGCAGGCCGTATCCGATCGCCCCACCGGCCCGCAGCTCGAAAAGACGAAGGGCCCGCGCCCGAAGAGTCAGGGCAGGCAGCAGGCCGGCGTCGCGATCGGCCGTCCAGGCCGGCTGCAGACCGTAGAGCGCGAGGCCCGGCCGAACCGCATCGGCGAAGGGGACCGTCCCGGCCAGCAGGCCACCACTGGCGCTCACGTGCACCAGCCCCGGGTCCACGCCGGCCGACCGCATGGCATCCAGCAACCGCGCGAGTTGGAGCAGCTGGACCTCGGTGTAGGCGTCGTCCTCGCCCGGGACCGCCAGATGGCTCATGGTGCCCGCCAGGTGCAGGTGACGACTGCGCGCGATGCGTGCGGCCAGCGAGGCGGCGTCGTCGGGAGTGGCGCCCTGTCGGCCGAGCCCGGAGTCAAGCTTGAGGTGGACACCGATGCGCACGCCATCACGTTCGGCGGCCGCCTCGAGCACGACGATCGCTCGTTCGTCGTAGACGATCGGCTCGAGTCGCTGCTCGGACACGATCGACGCTTCGTCGACGCCGACTCCCCACAGCACGAGAATCGCCGCCTCGATCCCTGCCGCCCGAAGCTCGGCCGCCTCCCCCACCGTCGCCACCGCCAGTCGCTCGACCCCGGCCGCGACAAGCGTGCGCGAGACAGCCACCGCACCATGGCCATACGCGTTCGCCTTGACCACGGCGATCACCTGGGCGGTACCGGCCGCGCGCCTGATCACCCCGAGGTTCGAGCGAATGGCAGCGTGATCGATCTCGATCCACGCCCGGTGCGGGCTGCCCGCGACCGTCACTGGCCGCGACCTCCGCGCAGTTGCTCGATCGCCTCCGGCAGAAGGGTGGCAACATCCCGTGCCATGACGCCGGCCCGGCCGATGCGATCCTCCGCGATGAGTCCGGCGGCGCCATGCACCGCCACGCCGCAGGCTGCGGCAACGAAGGGAGTCAACCCACCGGCCAGGAAGGCGCCGATGACACCTGCAAGCACGTCCCCGGTTCCCGCGGTGGCCAATGCCGGCGACGAGACCTCGGAGTGCAACAGTTCGCCGTCAGGGCTGGCCACGACCGAATTTGCTCCCTTCAGCACGACCACCTGGCGCCATCGAATCGCGGCGTCGAGCGCTGCGCGCGAGCGTGCGACCTCGTCATCGGCGGGCGGCGCTTCGCCACGAACCAGGCGGCCAAACTCGCCGGGATGCGGAGTCAGGACGAGCGGGGCGCGAAGGCCCGTCCACCAGCTGCCGCCATCTGCCAGCGCATTCAACCCATCCGCATCGATCACGGCCGGGACGCGAATGGCCGCGACCAGGTTGCGGGCGCGCCGCAGGGTCGCTGGTTGCCCACCGAGGCCTGGCCCGATGACGACCGCGTCGTAGGCGGCGGCCTCGGTCGTCACTCGACGCCACCCGCTCGGGGCGATCAGGCCGGGCGCCTCCTCATCCAGCACCATCCAGGTCAGCTCGGGGACGATGCCTGCCAGGCGCGCCGCCACCGATTCGGCGACCGCGACCCGCACCACGCCGACGCCGGCACGCATGGCTCCCAGCGCGGTGAGCATCGCAGCGCCGGGATACTCCACCGATCCGGCGACGATTATGAGGCGCCCGAAGTCGCCCTTGTGGGATTGCTCGGGTCGCGGGGGGAGATGCTCGGCGACCCATCGCTGGGTCAGCGAGCGCGCGGAGGAGCGGGTCGTGGCGGCGGTCCGGGTCAACCGTGCCGCCGATGAGCGACCGCGACCGCGACCGCCATCTGGCGCTCGTGCGAGATCGAGACACTCACGTCGTCGAGCTTCATCGACTCGGCGCGACGCGCCGCGCGCGCGTGGAGGTAAACCTGGGGAGCTCCCGCTCGGTTCGGCAGGATTTCGATCTCTCGCCAGCCCACCCCCCGAACGCCGAGGCCGAGCACCTTGCTGATGGCTTCCTTCGCCGCCCACCGCCCGGCAATACGTTCGACCCGGCGTTCGCAGTAGCGCTGCTCGCTTTCCGTGAGCACACGCAGCCGGAATCGATCCGGAAATTTCGCCAGCACCTCGTGGATGCGGTTGATCTCGATCAGGTCGATCCCGATCTCGTGACGGCTCATGACTGCGCGGCCGGACGTTATTCGACGGTGACGGACTTGGCCAGGTTGCGCGGCTGGTCGACGTCGGTCCCGCGGGCGACGGCAATCTCGTAGGCAAGCAGCTGAAGTGGCAGGACGGCGATGACGGGGCTGATCGGCTCGGGCGTCTCGGGGACGTAGATGACGTCATGCGCATAGCGATCGATCTGGTCATCGCCCGCTGTGGCAATGGCGATCACCGGCGCCGACCGGGCCCGCGCCTCGGCGACGTTGCTGACCACCTTGTCATAGATCGCTCCCTTGGTTGCGATGGCGACCAGGGGCGTCTGGGGGTCGAGAAGCGCGATCGGCCCGTGTTTCAGCTCGCCGGCGGCATACCCCTCGGCGTGGACGTAGCTGAGCTCCTTGAGCTTGAGCGCGCCCTCCATGGCGATCGGGAAGCCCACGCCACGGCCGATGAAGATGAAGTCGCGCACGCCCGCATAGCGTTGTGCGAGCTTCTTGATCTGCGGCGCGACCTTCAGCGTCTCGGCCGCCAG
>JACDBZ010000012.1 GCA_013694645.1 Chloroflexota bacterium | reverse complement strand
TGCGAACCGGCCACGCTCGATGCCGGTGCGAACCCGAGCGCCGAGATCTCGCGGTGGGGCGACGTGTCGCACCCCGGCGATGATCCGTCGCTGATCGGCGAAGGCGGCGAGGGTGGCGCTGCACTGTTCGCAGGAGTCGAGATGGGTGTCCAGGCGCTGACGCTCGAGGTCCGTCAGGTCGCCGTTGAGCGACGCGCTGATGAGCTCCTCGAACGATTCGTGGCGGTTCATCGTCATCGCGCGAATCCCTCCGCCGAGAGCGCGCGGCGCATCTCGCCCCGAGCCCGACACAGAAGGGTCCGTACCGCGGCATACGAGAGGCCCATGACCTCGCCGATCTGCTGCGCCCCCATGTCATCAAGGTCACTGAGAAGCAGGCACTGGCGATGGTTCGGCCGTAGCTTCATGAGCGCGCGCTGAACCCGCTCGTCGAGCGTGGCGGCCATCACCTGTGCCTCTGGTCCCGGGCGCGGGTCTGGCCGGTTGGCGAACGCAGGCGCATCATCACCCATCGGCGACACCATCCGCCGCCGACGCATGTCGTCGATGGCCGTGTTCGTGGCGATCCGGTACAGCCACGACCTGGTCGAGGTGGCCTCGTTCACGGTGTCGAGCTTGCGGTATGCCTTGATGAACGTGTCCTGCGTGATATCGGCTGCGCGATCCGGGTCGCCGACCATGCGCAGCACATAGTTGTGGATCGGCGCGGAGAATTCGTCGAAGAGCTGAGCAAACTCGATCTCCCGGGCATCGGTGGCACGGCGCGTCATCGTGGAAATATCCCACGGAATCCGGCCGGGAACCGCCATCGACTGCACCTCATCCTCCTCACCTGCCGCCCCTCCTCGGTCTGCCTGTGACGCACCGGTCCGGACTTCTGTTACTGATGCAGATGCACTCGCAGCACCTCCGCCGCATATTCGGGGGCGACGGGGTTCACGGCGAGCGCGGTCGCGCGCTCCAGGCCGGCAATCACGCGCAGGCGCGGGTGAATCTCCCAATGCCAATGGAACGTGCCATCGAGCCTCTCGCCCGCAGGGGATGTGTGGAGAAAGAGGTTGTACGGCGGGTTGCCGAGCGCATCGAGCGCGAGGAGCGCGCGCTGAAGGGTTGCGGTCGTCGCGGTGATGGAATCGTCGTCGAGGCCGGTGAAATCGGCGGCGTGGCCGCGCGGAACCACCATCATTTCGAACGCGGAGCGACTGGCAGCCGGGGTGAATACGATCGCGTGGTGATCGGCGAAGACGAGTCGCTCGCCGTCCTCTTCTTCCGCTCCCGAAACGGAACACCACACGCACTGACGGGTCTTGATCATCTGGCGGGCGCCGCCGCCGATCTCCTCGGCCACCCAGTGAGGCACCTGCGGGATGGCGTAGAGCTCCACGTTGAGGTGCGACGTCCGAGCGCCCGCCTGGCGGCCGTGACTCTGGACGACCTGGATGTAGAGCGGTTCGGGGCGTCCGTCCGCGCCCGCCGGCCGTGGCTCGCCACCAATCTGACGCATCGCATCGCGCGCGCCGCGAAGCAGGGCGCCTGCCAGCTGTGGCGCCGCATCGGCCATGCGCTCGTGGTGCTCTCGCGGGCCGACCAGGATCTCCCAGGAGCCGGTCGCGCGCTCGACCTCGCTCATCGACAGCTGAGCGGCGCGCTCCTTCGATGAATCGATGCGATGGAAGGCATCCGACCGGAGTGGCACGCGGCGAACGTGGTGCGGCGAATCGTCGGCGGGGGCGTCGTCACAGTGGCGGCAATGCGTCCCTTCGACCGGTTGTGCCTCGACCTCGAACGCCTGACGCGAGAATGCCCGATCGGCGACGATGGCGGACCACCAGCCGGTGACCGGATCACGCCGCAGCTCGAACACGGCGGCATCGTACCCGATGCCCTACGCCACGCTCTCCCTGCGCCTCGTCAGTCGTAATCCCAGATTGGCCGATGCGGCAGGGCAGACCACTCGTCCCGCAGCAGGCTCATGACGTGGGCATCATGATGCTCGCCTCGTGCAAAATGAGCGTGACGCAGGGTGGCCTCGTGAGTAAATCCTGCCTTCTCATAGGAGCGCCGGGCGCGATCGTTCCCCGCGTAGACGTGCAGCCCTATGCGCTCGAGGCGCAGCTCGCCGAAGCCGAGGTCGCAGATGGCGCGCAGCGCATCGGTCCCGAGGCCCTTGTTCCATTCCTCCTTTTCGCCGATTGCGATCCCAAACTCGGCGGTGCCGTTGTGAAGGTCGATCGCGTGCAGGCCCGCCGTCCCGATCGGTCGGGTGTCGGCCAGCAGGCAGATGACGAAGTGGTAGTCAGTGCTGCCCTGCACCGCGAGCATGCGATCGAACCATGTGGCCTCGCCCGCGGCGCTCATCGGGGCGCGCATGGCAAGGTTGCGCAGAACGTGCGCATCATTGAACCAGCGCACGAAGAGGGGAAGATCGCCACGCTCGGCTGGACGCAGGAAGATCTGGTCGCCCCTGATGATCGGCGGGCGGTCGAGTACGCTGCTCATCTGCGCCCGAGTCTAGCGTCCCAAGGAGAACCGATAGCGATGGCTGCGACCCGTACTGCGACGGTGACCTGGAATGGCAATCTTGCCAGCGGCTCCGGCACCGTGACCGCCGGCTCGAGCGAGCTCTTCACCGACCTGCCCGTCTCGTGGGCCTCCCGAACCGAGAGCCCTGCCGGTCAGACATCGCCCGAAGAGCTGCTTGCCGCGGCCCACGCGTCATGCTTCTCGATGCAGCTCTCGGGTGGCCTCGATCGGGCCGGCACGCCGCCGGACCATCTTCACGTGTCGGCCACCGTCACCTTCGACAAGGTGGGCGACGCATGGAGCGTGACGACATCACAGATCGACGTGATCGGTGTGGTGCCGGGACTGGACGACGCGGCGTTCGATGCTGCCGCGCATGCCGCCAAGGAGGATTGCCCGATCTCGCGAGCGCTTGCCGGTAACGTCGAGTTGAGCGTGTCCGCCACGCTCGAAGACGAGCACGAATGACCGTCGGCTCGATTTCGACTAGTGTCGCGCGCCGCAATTCCCCTGTTGCTTCAATCGCGTGGGCCACGGCGTGTATATGTATATACGCGTGGCCATGCATCAAGATGGTTGCGACGCGCGACATTGCGACGCGCGACACTAGGGCGAAGTGACCTTGAACATCGGCGGATACATGACGGTTCCCGGTTCGATCGGCCGGCCACCGACCGATCGCACCTGGAAGGCAGGGCCAGTGCTGTCGACGGATGAGCCCACGGATAAGACTGCCGCCGGATTGAAGCCGAAGCGCCCGAATAAGCTCGGGGCGCCCAGGACGGCGATGACGGCGTCCTCGCGCTGATCGGCCACCGCGAGCGCGGCGCGGACGAGGGCTGAGCCGATCCCGCGTCCCGCGTGCGGAGGCATCACGGCAAGTGGGGCGAGTACCAGCGCCTGCACCTGCGCCGATCCCGCAGGATCGAGCTCGAATCCAACGACGCTGATCAAGATGTGGCCGAGCACGCTGCCGTCGGCCGCCACGGCGACGAGCGAGAGTTCCGGCAGAAAGCCTGCGCCGGCGCGAATCGCATCGACCAGCTCCGCTTCGGCCGGACCGGGGAATGCCTGCCGGTGCAGCTCATGGATCTGGTCCAGGTCGATCGGCAGCTCCGGCCGGATCGACCACGACGGCGCTTCGACGATATCGGATGCGTTCATGCCGGCCATGCATCGTGACAACAGCATTCAGCGGACCAGTGCCAGCTCACAAGCCGGCGAGAACCCAGGTGTCGTCCAGTCGGCCGTCAGTGTTGCGACCGCCGAACAGGATGGCGCGTCCGCCCTCCTTGTCCATGATGAGCTCCGCTCCGGCGCGTCCCGGTGGGGGTTCATTGCCCGGGTCCAGAGCGAGCGCATCCGCCTCGTCGTCGCGGAGCAGCCACAGGTCGCTCTGAAAGCCGCCATCGATGGCCTGACCACCGAACACGATCGTGCCGCCGTCAGCGCGAGCCCGTGCGTACAGGTTGCGCGCAGGCGGCAATACTCCCTCGACTCGCTCCCAGGCGCCGTCTCGCAGAACCCATCGGTCGTCGAGGGCGGTGACACCGGTCGTCTGGCCCGCGTACAGCGCCAGCTCGCCAGCGTCGGTCCACCAGCAGCCGTGCAGGCAGCGCTCGACGGGACGTGACCCCTCGGGAGTCTCATCGGTCCAGGCGCCGGTGCTGAAGTCGTACGCTCTCGTATCCGAGAAGCGGGTGCCGTCCTGCGTGAACCCGTGGCTGATCCAGAACCGGCCGTCCGGACCGAGTCCCGCGCAGGAACCATAGCGGGGAGTTGGGAGCGCGCCTTCGGCCGGCAATTGAGTCCAGGCATCGGCGGACGGGTCGTAGGCCCATAGGTCGTTGAAGAACGAGGGTCCGGCCTGGCCCGCGAAGAGCACGAGCCCGATCTCGTCCACCCAGACCGCCTCGTGGCCGAAGCGTCCCGGTGGAGCGGTCGAGGGCGCGAGCTGCGTCCAGGTGTCATTGCGAAGGTCGAAGGCCCAGGTGTCGTCGAAGACCGTCGCGCCGTCGCGTCCCCCGAACAGGTACGCGACCTCTCCCGCGCCGTCAACGGTCCAGGTGTGATCCTCGCGCGCAGTGGGGCCATCGGCTTCGAGCCGGGTCCAGGCGAGCGGCTCCGGCTCCGGAATCGGGGTCGGGCTGGCGGTGGCCGCCTCGGACGGCGTCGGTTCGCCGGAGGGGGTCCGGCTCGGAGGAGCGGGTGGTTCCGAGGCGCGACTGCTCGCCACAGGCTCAGTGGCAGCGGGAGCCCCGCTGCACGCTCCGAGGGCGATCGCCACGATGAGCAGGAAGGGAGGGACGGATCGGCGCATGTCACTGAGCATACGTCCGACATGTGACGTAACCGTGACAGGACCCATGCGTCGTTCGGCGCGCGTGGAGCGGGAGACGAGATTCGAACTCGCGACATCCACCTTGGGAAGGTGGCGCTCTGCCAACTGAGCTACTCCCGCCCAGGTCGGGCCGCGATTCTACCCGAAGGGGACAGCGCAGACGCCGGGGGTAGGTCCCGGCGTCTGGCCGCGGCGAAATCTTTGCACGGTTCAGCGGATGAGGGTGACGCCCCCGCCCGTGGATTGCAGCGGCTCGGGCGCCGCGCTCGACTGGGTGGCTGTGGCTGCGGCCGCGATCGTCAAGGTCAGCGCCGCTGCCGCAAGCGTGGCGGTCAGTCGTCGCGAGGTGATGCGTCGCTGGGCCTGGCGGTCGACGGTGATCGAGTCAGCCGAGCGCTCGCGGGCGACCTTCTGGAGCAGTGCCGCATGGTTGAGTCGCTCGTGGTGGATCTGATCGGCCAACTGATAGGTGCTGATGTTTGGTGCGAACATGCTGGTCTGCCTCCTCGGGTCTGGCGATGCGTCGTTTCGTGAGGAATCATTGGTCCGATCCCGTTCCCGCGCCGATCTGGTGGCGGACGGCCCGCAGGTCATCCTGGTGATGGACGCCGGGTCGACTGACATGCTCAGCCGTTGTCGGGCGAGCGACAGCCCCTTGACGGAATCCGTGGTCGAGAGGACAGTTGCGAGGACGACCGGTTTCGACCCGAAACCCAGAGGGGACCATACGTGCCCGATCACGGCCTGGCGGTCGACAGCCTGCGACGCTGCGCGCTGTTCGCGCACGTTGATGACGATGGGCTGCGCGTGCTCGCCGGGCTCATGCGCCCTCGCCGCTTTCGGCGCAACGAGGTCATCTTTCACCAGGACGACGTCGGTGACTCGTTACATATCGTTGCCGATGGTGGCGTGAAGATCGTCCTCCCTTCCCAGGAGGGGGACGAGGCGATCATCGCCAGCCTCAGGCCGGGTGACTTCTTTGGTGAGCTCGCGCTGCTCGACGGCTCGCCGCGATCGACCACGGCGACCGCCCTCGAGGCGACCGAGACGCTGGCGCTCCCGCGCGACGACTTCCTTCGCCTCCTGCCGGAGGATCCTCGGCTGGTGACCGCGCTCCTGCGCGCGCTGGCCGGCGAACTTCGGCGGCTGACCGGCCACGTGGAGGAGCTGCACTTCCTGGATCTGGCCGGGCGCCTCACCATGCGACTCGTCCGTCTCGCGCGCGACAATGATCCGCGAGCAACCGGACGCGTCGAGCTGGACTGGCCCTTCACACAGTCGGACCTGGCGGCCATGATCGGTGGGACGCGCCAGAGCGTGAACAAGCTGTTGAGCGGGCTCGTCGAGGAGGGCGTGCTGAAGATCGATCGTGACACCCTCGTGATCACCGATCTCGCCACGCTCGAGGCGCGGAGTGCCAGGTGAATGTCGAATTGCCGACACCGCACGTGTCGCCGATTCGCTTCGCGTAGATTCAACTGGCCAATAGGATGACGTCATCGCGGATACACCGCCTGCCACACGAGGTACGGATTCATGGACAATTACCGGCGGCGGCCGCCGATGGAAGGCTTTTCTCGACCGGGACAGCTCGGTGGCGAGGCATTCAATGACGACGATGCAGTAGAGGGACACATCATGACGGACCAGACCGACGACACC
>JACDBZ010000011.1 GCA_013694645.1 Chloroflexota bacterium | reverse complement strand
CGGCAGCTGGCAGGATGCCGACCTCTTCGTAGTAGCTGATCGTCGACGGGTCCGTGTCGAGCGCTCGCGCCACTTCACCGATGCGCATGCAGACACCCTAAACCTTCGGGCCGCTTGAATGTCAAGTCTCCAGATGGGGCGGTGTCATACGGATCGGCTTAGCCCGAACGCCACCATGCCGTTGGCCAGCCTGCGTGCACCGTACCTGCTGGCCAAGCGATAAGGCGCTTGGCGCTGGATCAGATTTCCTTCTACGCCGACTCCTGCGCGGTGCGCTCCCACTCGTCGCGGCCGAGGATTGGGATCCGCAGGAATCGGAAAGGGCGTGTCCGTCACCGGTCGAACCGGCGATCTCGGTCTCCTCGGCCTCAGCGACTTGCATGCGGCCCCGCCACGGGGTGAATGGAGGGCACGATGCCGGGCAACGGCTCGGCCTGCTCATGCGGATCGAATCATCGTCGCCCATTCGCCTCGACCGACGATGGGAACGTTTTCACATCCGGCCTCAGGGGTGGTCCCAGAGGAGCCACGACGTGTCTGAGCCCTTATCTGAGCCCTTATCGGTGGTGTTCCATATGTCCCATGCAGTCCTTGGGTCCCAACGGGACGCTTGGTGGGACGCATGACACGGATTTCCGCGCATCCGGTATGCGGTACCAAGTCTCACCTAGGCCCGATTCCGCGCGTGAATCGGGCTGTTTCATGCGCGCCGTACTCTTATTCGTACCCTTTCCAGCCTCGCGCCGGCCGAACGGTAGAAGCGCGCCTCACGAAGTCGCGCCCCGTCCTTACCTGGCCGACCCGCGACGTGCAAAGACCACGGCCGCGACGAGGAAGACGATCGAACCAATGATCATTACCAGCCAAACGATAGATACGAAGACGGGGGAATCAGTACGGGCCAGCTCGGCATCCACCGCCGCCGAGCCAAGCAGAAATGTCGCAGCCGCAAAGAAGAGCATCACGAGCGATCGCATTGTGGCTTCCTCCGTATGGGTTAGTGGGTGAGTGCCTGGAAATAGATCCCGAACATCTGCGCCCGTCCGGGGCATCTGCCGTCGGGATCACAGCGTCCTGCACATCGGTTCCGTTGCGCATGGGGACCGGTGCCCGAAATCGGTGGGTGGGCTGCCCGGATCTCCGGGTGTCCATTCCCTGTCCATTCGAACGACCGGCGGCCATACTCGACCGAGATGGAAGTCCCGCACGAGACGTCGTCTCCACCAGCGCCGGGCAGCGCTCGTTCAGTCGCGCGGATCGCCGCCCTGTCCCTGATGCTTCTCGCCGTCGCCTTCGGCGTCACGATCGCGTCGCTCCGCGTGATCGAGATTGCGATGGGCCGGCCGCACCCTCCCGGCGACTACTGGTTGTTCAACACGCTCGTCGCGATCGCGTTCTCGGTGTCCGGGGCGGCCATCGCTTTACGACGCCCCCGGAATCCGATTGGCTGGGCATTCATCGCGGGTGCCCTCGGGAATGGGGTCGCCGGGATTGGTGGCGAGTACACGGTGCTGACCGGGGACCCGATTGGGGTCTGGCTGCTCAGCTGGGCGTGGATGCCGCTCCCGCTGGCGATCGCCGTGACGCTTCATACGTTTCCCACCGGTCAAGCGTGGACGCCGCGATGGCGGCCAGTTCTGACAGCGGCCGTTCTCGCCGGAGTGGCGGGCATCATCGTGCAGGCCACCTCGTCTCCGATGGCCGGCGCTCCGCCGTCCTTCCGGGGTCCACCGGTCGCGATCGGCTGGCCGGCCTGGGTGTCGGTGAGTTCATTTCTCGTGTACCCGGTGGCAATTGTCACCGGAATTGCGTCGTTGATCATGCGGTTTCGGAGATCCCGGGGCGACGAACGCGCGCAGATCAAGTGGCTCCTCCTCGCCTGCTTCCCGTTCCTCATCCTCAACGTCGTGGGCGTCGGCGGTGTCATCGTCTCGGCAGCCACATTGCTGCTGATCGCAGTCCCGGTCGCTACGGCCATCCTGCGCTATCGGCTGTACGACATCGATCTCGTCATCAACCGGGCGCTCGTCTATGGCGTCCTGGGCCTGCTCGTCGCCGCTGCCTACCTGGTCCTTGCGACCGCGCTTGGCCGATTGGCGGGTGGCGCAGGCTCGGCGGCGACCGCAACGCTGGCGACCGTCATGGCGGCGCTGGTGGCCCTCGCCGCACGGCAGGCCGTCCAACACGCCATTGGCCGGCTCCTCTACGGGCGGCGTGGTGATCCACTCGCTGTAATCGGGAGCGTCGCCCGCAGGCTCGAGACTGCCGGCACGCCGGAGGGCCTGCTGACCGACGTCGTGGGCGATCTCCGGGAGGCCTTGAAGCTCGACGCCGTCGCCGTGTACGCCGTCGATGGTGAGCTCCTGGCTGGAAATGCTGGTTCCGAGAAGGGCTCGCATCTGCCGCTCGCGCATCAGGGCGAGCCCGTCGGCGAGCTCAGAGTCTGGACGGCGCGCGGAGATGAGCTGAAGCCCGGCGATCTGCGTCTCCTCCGAGACGACCTCGGCCCGCAGCTTGCGGTCGCCATCGAGGCCGTCCGCCTCAAGCGCGACCTCCAGGGAGCCAGAGAGCGTCTCGTCGTCGCGCTCGAAGACGAGCGCCGCCGGCTCCGGCACGACCTGCACGACGGGTTGGGACCGACCCTGACGGCGATCACCCTCCGGGCCGACGCGGCCACCAACCTCCTGGCGAAGGATCCGGCCCGAGCACGGCAGCTGCTCGCCGAGCTTCGTGTGGCGGCCGGCGAGGCGATCGCCGAGGTCCGGCGGCTGACCCATGGGCTCAGGCCGGCCGCCCTCGACGAGCTCGGCCTGGTGGGCGCCATTCGCGAGCAGGGAATCGGCCTCGATCGGGCCGGCATGCCGGGACCAGACGTCGTGCTCGACAACGTGCTGGAGCTGCCTCCGCTGCCGGCGGCCGTCGAGGTGGCGGCCTATCGCATCGCGACCGAGGCGATCACCAACGCCATCCGCCACTCCGGCGCGACACGCTGCCGCGTCCGCATCACAGCCGATACGGCGCTGGAGGTCGAGGTCACGGACGACGGCCATGGCTGGACGAGCCGGCTGACACCGGGCGTCGGCATCCAGTCGATGCGGGAGCGGGCCTCCGATCTGGGGGGCACGGTGACGATCGAGCCCGTGCCCGGAGGCGGCACCAGCGTCCTCGCGCGCCTCCCGTTGACGATGGGGAGCGCCTCGTGACCACGGTGCTGATCGCCGATGATCACCCGCTGGTGCTGAGCGGCCTTCGGGCACTGCTGGAGACGCTCGACGGCATCGAAGTCGTCGGTGAGGCGGTGGACGGCCGCGAGGCGGTCCGG
>JACDBZ010000069.1 GCA_013694645.1 Chloroflexota bacterium | reverse complement strand
GCTTCAGCCTTCCTCCGCGGCGGCGCGTCTTACCGGCGTTCATCGGGCATGATGATGGCACCTCTGCGAGAATGCTACCATGGCCCGACTCCAGCACAAGCGGCTTGAGCACGCCGACGAGGTGCGTCACTATCCGGGCGGATGGACCGAGATCTTCGAGCTCGATGACTTCGTCATCGGCCGGATGGTTATGGAGCCCGGATGGCGCTGGGAGCATGACGTACAGCCGATTGCCGGCACAGAGCTCTGCATGTACCACCATCTCGGATTCGTGGTCAGCGGCCGGCTGCACGTGCAGATGGCCGACGGCTCGGAGGGCACGCTCGGAGAGCAGGAGATGTTCGAGATCCCGCCCGGGCATGACGGATGGGTCGTCGGTGACGAGCCGTGGGTGGCGATCGACTTTCGTGGCGCACGGTCGTACGCGCGGCCGGCGATGGCGTCAGGGGACCGTGTGCTGGCAACGCTGATGTTCGTCGATATCGTCGACTCCACGGCCACGCTGGCGCAGGTCGGCGACGCCAGATGGCGCGACCTGCTGGCGGAGCACAACGAAACGATCCAGCTCGAGCTGGATCGGCACCGCGGCAAGGAGGTCGATCGCGCTGGTGACGGCGTGCTCGCCATGTTCGACGGTCCGGCGCGCGCCGTGGAATGCGCGGCTGCGATCGGACGGCGAGCGCACGGCAGCGGCCTCGACGTCCGCGCGCGGGTTCACACCGGTGAGGTGGAACTCGTGCCCGGCGGCGTTCGAGGCATGGCTGTCCACGTTGCGAGCCGCATCACCGCACTGGCCGCAGGGGGCGAGCTTCTCGTGTCCTCCACGACCCGCGAGCTGGTGGTGGGCTCGAGCCTGGGCTTCACTTCGCGCGGGCGGCACGCCCTGAAAGGGGTGCCGGGCGAGCGGGAGGTCTTCGCGCTGGACCGCTGAAATCAGAGGTTGCCGCGCCGAGCCTGCTCGGTCTCGATGGCCTCGAATAGCGCCTTGAAGTTGCCGACCCCGAAACCTCGCGAGCCGTGCCGCTCGATGATCTCGAAGAAGAACGTTGGCCGATCCTGCACCGGGCGAGTGAAGATCTGGAGCAGGTAGCCCTCCTCGTCGCGATCGGCCTCGATGCCGAGCTCCTCGAGGACGTCCATTGGCACGCCGACGTCGCCCACCCGCGCGGGGAGTGACTCGTAGTAGGCGTGTGGCATGCCCAGGAACTCGACGCCGCGCTCACGCAGCACACGCACCGTCCCGACGATATCCTCCGTGCGCATCGCGATGTGCTGCGTCCCGGCGTCAAGGTAGTAGTCCAGGAACTCCTGGATCTGGCTCTTCTTCTTGCCGGCTGCCGGCTCGTTGATCGGGAACTTGATGCGCCCGTTCCCGTTCGTCATCACCTTGCTCATCAGCGCCGAGTAATCCGTGTGGATCACCTTGTCGTCGTAATGGATGAGCTGCGCGAAGCCGAGCACGTTCTTGTAGAAGTCCACGAACCGATTCATCTCGCCCAGGCCCACGTTGCCCACGCAGTGGTCGACCTCGAGCAGGACCTGGCCGGTCGCCGCCGGGGCGGGCTGGGTCACCCTGTGGTAGCCGGGCGCGAACGCGCCGTGGTAGTCGGATCGATCGACGAACGAGTGGATCACCTCGCCGTAGGTGTGGATGGCAGAGCGGCGCAGGGTGCCCTTCTTGCCCTCGATCTCGGTCGGGTCGAGTGCCGAGACAGCTCCGCGCGAGGTGGTTTCTCGCCAGGCGCTCTCCACGTCGTCGACCGCGAAGGCGATGTCATGCACGCCGTCGCCGTGCTTCGCCACGTGCTCGGCGATCTCGCCGTCCGGTCCGATCGGCGCCGTGAACACGAAGCGGATGTCGTTCTGCACCATCACGAAGCTGGACCGATCACGGACGCCGGTCTCGAGCCCCGCGTAGGCCATCGGCGTGAAGCCCCACAGGGCGCGGTAGTAGTGCGCGGCCTGCTTGGCGTTGCCGACCCAGAACTCGACGTGGTCAATGCCCTTCAGGGGCAGGAAGTCCTGCGCCTCGGCGGCAGCGTTCTTGTTGAGGATCGCGCCGGCCTGGTTCGCGGCGCCGCGGCTGATCGTGTCGGTCATGGTGACCGAGTCTACCGCAGGTCCGATGCCGTTCCGGCTTTCAGCGCCACCTCGATCATGCGGTCGATGGCGCGGTCGAGCTCGTCGGGGGGTAGGTAGCTCTCCTCGGTGCTGACCTCTTCGGACAGGACGTCACTGACCGTCAGCGCGCAGGCTGCCTGGACGCCGGCGCGCGCAGCCAGGAAGAAGAGCGCGGATGCCTCCATCTCGAACGCGAGAACGCCACGTTCGCGCCAGCGCTTGGCGTAGTCCTCATCGGTGTTGTAGAAGACGTCAACCGACGCCACGAGCCCGGTTCTGACGGTGATGCCGGCCGCATCGGCGGCGTCCACCAGCGCTCGGGTCAGCGCGAAATCGGCTGCCGGTGCGTAGGCCTCGCCGTGCAGGTAGGTAGTCGTGGCGCCGTCGACCGGACACGCGGCGGTCGCGATGACAAGCTCCCCGGTCTTCAGGTCAGGCGCGATGCCACCGCAGGTGCCCACGCGGATCAAGCGCCTGGCACCGAGACGCAGGAGCTCCTCGACCACGATCGACAGACTGGGCGTGCCCATCCCGCTGGTCTGCGCGCTGACCGGCGTGCCGTCATATGTGCCGGTGAAGCCCAACATGCCGCGGTGGTCGTTGACCTGCCTGGTGGAACCTGGGTCGAACCGCTCGGATATGCGGCGCGCTCGGTTCGGATCGCCGGGCAGGAGGACGAGCGGCGCGTAATCGCCCTCCTCGGCGCGGAGGTGAATCTGTGGCATGCGCCTAGCGTACAGAATGGTGCGCCACGTGCATGGTGGACGATGGTGAGCGAGGCGGCCGAGTCCAGGTCAGAGTCGGTGGCGACCACCGTGCGTGACCTTGTGCGTGCAACGGGTGGGGGGCTGCTGGTCGGACTGCCACTTCTCTTCACCCTCGAGATGTGGGCGCACTCGTTCCTGCTGCCGTCGTTGAAGATCGTCGTGCTCATCGGCGTGGCGTTCGTGGTTGTCGTCGGGTACACGGCCGTGAGCGGCTTTCGACGCGAACGGTCGTGGATCGAGCTGCTGATCGACTCGGTCGAGACGATGGGCATCGCCGCCGTGGTGGCGACCGTCGCGCTCCTGCTGCTCGGTCGCGTCGGTCTCGAGACGGGCCTTCGGGATGCGGTCGGCAAGATTGCGCTCGAGATGATCCCGGTCGCGTTCGGCGTGTCGTTGGCGGGGACGCAGCTCGCCTCACCGGAGGACGATCCAGAGGATGCCGCGGACCAGGGCAGCACGGTCGCCGACGGCAACGGCGCGGGCACGTTCGCACGGCTCTTCATCGCCGCCGGGGCGGCGCTGCTGTTCGCGCTGAACATCGCGCCGACCGAGGAGCCGATGCTCCTGGGCGTCGAGGCGGCGTGGTGGCTTCTGCTGCTCGTGATCCCCGCGACGCTGGCCGTCACGTTTGCCGTCGTCTTCTATGCCGACTTCCGCGGCGGCCGGTCGCTCGAGTCCGGCGATGGCCCGCTCGACCGTCCACTTACCGAGACGCTCGCTGCGTACGCCGTGAGCCTGCTCGTGAGCCTGCTGCTCCTGTGGTCCTTCGGGCGAACAGACGGCGCATCGTGGTCGGCCATCGTGGGTCAGACGATCATGCTCGCGGTGGTGGCATCCTTCGGAGCGGCTGTCGGTCGACTCCTGATCGGCGGCGGCGGGCAGCAGCAGGAGGCGTCGTAGTCGTGCGTCAGAACTGGCTCGAATGGGTGGTCCTGGGCGTCAGCCTCGCGGCGATCGCGGGGCTCGTAGGCTTCCTGGTGGTCGACGGCCTGACCGATGCTGGACGCCCACCGAAGCCCGTAATCACGCTGCAGACCGACGCCGCCTATGGCGTCAGCGAGGGCTGGATCCTCCCGGCGATGGCCACGAACGAAGGTGACGAGGCCGCCGAGGCACTCGCGTTGCGCGCCACCGCGACGGTGGACGGGGTCGAGGAGGAGAGCGAGGTCACCATCGACTACCTGCCGGCGGGCACGGACGTCGAGTTCTCCTTCGGGTTCAGCGGCCGGCCCGAGGGAGCCGTGACGGTGTCGATCGTCGGCTTCCGGCTACCCTGAGGTCCGTGACCAGCCGTTGGGCCGATGAGCTCACCTTCACAACTGATCTCGCGCGGCGGGCCGGGACCATCCTGACCGACAGCTACGAGCGTCTCGAGCGGATCGACTACAAGAGCAAGCGCGATGTCGTCACGAACGCGGATTACGCGTCCGAGCGTCTCGTCATCGACGCCATCAAGGAGCGCTTCCCCGGCGACGCCATCCTGGCCGAGGAGTCCGGTGATCATGCCGGCGTGCTGCGTGATGACGGCTCGCACAATGGGCGCACCTGGGTCATCGACCCACTCGACGGAACCGTCAACTACGCCAACGGAATTCCGTACTACTGCGTCAGCATCGGCCTGGTCGTCAACAATGATCCGACCGTCGGAGTCATCTTTGACCCCGCCCGCGACGATCTGTACAGCGCCGCCATCGACGGGCCGGCATCGCTGAATGGTGAGCCGATCACGACGTCGACCAAGGAGACGTTGTCGGACTACGTCGTCAGCCTGGCGGTGATCGGACGAGGCGGGCTTGCCCGAGAGCGGAAGATCGCGCCGCTGATCCGGATTCATCGGCGCATGGGCAGCGCGGCGCTGGCGCTGGTCTACGTGGCCAACGGCCGCTTCGATGCCTTCATCCAGAATGGCGGACTCTCGCCGTGGGACGTGGCGGCTGCCGGGCTCATCGTCGAGCGGGCCGGCGCGGTGGTCACCGATGTCACCGGCGGGCCGTGGTGGAATCCCACGCTGCGCGGCCCGCGCACGAGCGTGGTGGCCGCTCCGGTGGCCCAGCATGCGGCTCTGATCGAGCTGCTCGGCTCACTGAAGACCACGCTCCAGACCCGACGCTGACCAGACGAGTCACGCACGCTCGAGTACGTGAGCCAGCATGCCGAGGGTGAGGGCCGTCGCGCCCCAGATCTGAACTCCACCGTACCGATATGCGCCGGCGTGCACCGTGAAGCCGCGTGCGCTGAACTCAGCGGTGGCGATGACTGCCTCGTCAAAGAGCGCCGCGACCGGCAGCTCGACGATCGCCGACACCTCGGTATCGTGCGGGGTGAGCGTCGGCCGGCTGGCGACGGTGCCGACGAAGGGTCGCAGCTCGAAGTTGCTGACCGGGATCCAGACGTCGTCGAGCACGCCGATAATGCGAACGAGCTTCGGATCGAGCCCGATCTCCTCCCACGCCTCGCGCAATGCGGCGGTCTCGGGATCCGCATCCGTGTCATCGACCGCGCCGCCCGGCAGCGACACCTCGCCGGCGTGGGCCCGCATCTCGGCATGACGAACCGTGAGCGGGATCACCAGCGTTTCGTCGTCAGTGGGGTAGATCGCGAGGAGGGTGGCTGCCGGACGCGCCGTCGGGAAAACCGCGCGATCATATCGGCGACGGGTTGCCTCACCATCGGCGCCGCGTGGCAGGAGGCGCTCGTCGAGCGGGATCGGTCGATCAGCGCGCCGCAGGGCATCGGCGATGACATCCTGCCAGCCATCCGTAGCGCGTAGTATTCGGTCCATGACCCAGGGCCACCTTGATCGTGACAGTCGCGTCCGCGACGCGCTCTACCGCACCCGCGTGCTCGTCAACCGTACCCCGCATTTCAGCTCGCAGACGCGCCGCGAGGCAAATCGTGCCATCGATATCCTGGAGAGCCAGCTCGGCCTGAACCAGGTCGGCGAAACTGAGGCCGCTCGCGGAATCGAGCTGCTGAACCGCGCGCATTCCTCGCTGACCTTCGGGCTGCTTCGCAGCGCGGACTTCGCCGATCGGTTCGCGCCGGCCCTGCGCCGCCTGGGTCTGCGTGGCATCACGGACCGCCTTGACGAAGTCCCATCCTCCGTGATGGCCCTGCCGATTCCGGGTCCGACCGGTGCGCACCGCGATGACCTGCCGCCGGACGACCGGATTGATGCCGAGGGCAGGCCGCTCCCGCCACCGCCCGGCTTCTACTAGAGCCTCCGGCGGGATCCCGCCGAAATATCGGTGTTGAGCCGACAAGAGTGGGGCGTTCGTGCGGTCCCACGCGTGGGCGAAATCGAAATATCGGTGAAACCGCGCACGAAAGAGCTGCAAAGTCGGGAACGGCCGAAATATCGCCGATGCACAGGCACGCACGCCGCCCGAGGGCGAGCTTCATGGACCCAGCGCACGGATCAGGGAAGCATCGGTCGGCGTGGAGCCGAGGTCCAGCCGTTGGCCGATGGCGGCCGCGAGCGGCGGCTCGAGATGGGTGGAGGCCAACGCATCCCAGGCATCGGCCGCGAACACGTGCGAGGCTGAGCCGTCGAGGATGATCGCCCCGGCGCGCATGACGATCACACGCTCGAAGCTCTCGGCCACGAACCGCATATCGTGGCTGATGGCGATCACGGTCCTGCCCTCGGACGCCGCGGACTCGATCACCGTCCGCACACGCTCCAGGCCGCGCGCGTCCTGCCCCGTGGTCGGCTCGTCGAGCACGAGGACCGGAGTACGCATCGCCAGGACCGATGCGAGTGCCAGCAGCTTCCGCCGCGATTGGCCGAGGTCGTAGGGGTTCGTCGCCTCCTCCCCGGCCAACCCGGTCGCCTCGAGCGCCCTCGACACGGCGTCGCGCAGCTCGGCTCCCGCGCGGCCAAGGTTCCGCGGGCCGAACTCGACCTCGGAACGGACCGAACCGGCAAAGATCTGGCGATCCGGGTCCTGGAAGACGAGTCCCACCCGCGATGCGAGCTGCGCGATGGTGAGGCCGGCCGCATCGGTCCCGTCCACGGTCACCCTGCCCTCCGTGGGCCGCAGCAGCCCGTTGAGATGTCGTACCAATGTCGTCTTGCCGCTGCCGTTCTGGCCGACGATGGCGACTCGTTCGCCGGCCGCGACGTGGAGATCCACGCCGTCGAGCGCGCGGACGCCGCCATCCGCGTAGCGATGTACCAGCCCTTCGGTCCTGAGCTCAGTCACGGGCGAAGGCCCCGGCCAGTCGTGCGACATTCGCTCCGGCCGCGTCTGCCGCTCGCCGTAACCTCACCTCGGAAGGCTCCGCCACGCCAAGCCTGCTCAGCTCCAGGTCCGCCAGGACCTCCGCCGAAGGACCGCTGAGTGCCACTCGTCCTCCGTCGAGCACGAGCAACCGCGAGCAGATCGAGGCGAGCAGGTCCGTCTTCTGCTCGGCGATCAGGATGCTCGCGCCATCGGCGGCAAGGCGCTCGATGGCTTCGCCGACCATTCGCGTGCCGGCCGGGTCAAGCTGGGCGGTAGGTTCATCGAGGACAAGGTGCGCCGGACGCATCGCCAGCAGACCCGCCATGGCGACGAGCTGCTGCTGGCCGCCCGACAGCCGGCGCGGGTCGCGCTCGGCGAGCGCATCGATCCGCAACAGGTCGAGCGCTGCCCAACTGCGCGCGACCACCTCCACGCGCGGCAATGCCAGGTTCATCGGCCCGAAGGCGACCTCCTCGAAGACCGTATCGGTCACCCCTGACAGCTGCGTCGATGGATTCTGGAAGCCGATGCCGATCCTCTGGCTCAGCCGATGCATCGGCCAGGCATCCACATCCTCGCCGTCGAGCGTCACCTGGCCTCGGATCTGCCCGCCGACCGTCCGCGGCGCAAGTCCGCTGACCACCAGGCAGAGGGTCGTCTTGCCGGCCTCGGAAGCGCCTGCCAGGCCCACGACCTCGCCATCGCGAAGCTCGAGGTCGATGTCGAGCAGGGCCGGCCCGGCGGCCCCGGCGTAGCGGTAGCCGACGCCGGCGAGCGCAATCACCCGAGCACCCCCGTGAGGCGCACGACGATGAGCGCCACCAACGCGGCGAGCATGAGCCATCGACCGATCGACTGGCGAACTGAATCGGCCGGCGTCCAGAGCAGGGTGCGGCGACCGGGCCGGGTGAACCCCCGCGCCTCCAGCGCCATCGTGCGCTCTTCCACCTCGGCGATCGAGCCGAGAATGACGGGTCCCACGATGGGGACGATGCCCCGCACGCGCCGCCAGATGTTGCCCTCGGTGTCGAGGCCCCGCGCGCGCTGGGCCGCGGTGATCTGTCCCGCGCGCTCGACCAGGGCCGGTACCGTCTGCACCGATGCGTTGGTAACGAATGCGACGCGCGGGCTGATGCCGCGCCGTTCGAGATCCAGGGTCAGGTCGCCCGGCCGGGTGGTCAGGTAGAAGAGGGTGACCGCGCCGCTGATGGCCAGGATGCGGATGAGGATCTCGAGCGCGAACCCGAAGCCTTCGACGGTCGCCACGATCGGCCCGATACGGAAGAGCACCTGCGTCGCGCCCGGGAAGAAGAAGAGGTTGACGAGGAAGGCGGAGATGGCGATCGGCAGGGCGAGAAGAAGTGCGGTGCGAACGAGCCGGCCAAGGACGCGAGCTGCCATCGCCGGCAGGACGACGGCAGCCGCCACGAGGATGATCGGCCCGGGAAGGCCACCGAGCGCCACGGCCGCAATCGCCGTCACTGTCGCCAGCGTTGCCTTGGTGAGCGGGTTGAGCCGGTGGTAGGCGCTCGGGCCGGCGCGACCGACGAATTCCGGGACGCCCCGGACGCCGGATGACGAGTCGGTCAGGCGCTCGCTCCCCGCCAGTCGCTCCCATCGGCAGACTCGGCCCCGTCGGTTTCGAGCAGCCGCACGCCCTGTGGAAAGCGCGCCTTGGTGCGACGAGCCATCGCGGCCAGGACCAGGTAGACCACGAAGAAGGTCACGAGCTTGTCGACCGGATCTGAGAGCAGACCCTGCTGGAATGTTGCCGTCTGCAGGTCGGCTCCCCCCTGCCGGAATGCGGCCACCAGGAAGTCGGTTCCGCCGCCGGTGACCCCGCCGAAGACATTCGCGCTGATCGGGGCACTGACCAATGCGGCGATGAGACCGGTGACGACGCCGAGCACCGTCACGTAGGCGACGGTGAGGTCCCTTCGGATGAAGAGCAGCCCCAGGAAGCCGACGACGAAGGCGACGAACAGTGCCCCGATGAGCCAGCCGATGACGACGAAGAGCGGATCGGTGCTTTCCGGATTGAAGAACTCGAAGCCCACGGTGTAGAAGCGCGCGTAGGCGTAGACACCGAGGCCGATGACGATGGCGAGCGCCACCAGCCCGCCGACGGCCAGCTCACCGATCGGGCGGTTCGGACGCGGTCGCAACCAACCGGCGCGTCCGGCGAGTCCGGCCACCACGCCGATGACGACCGCGACGATGCCGAACGCCGCCGCCGGGCCATTCTGGAAGGGCGGAGGAACGACGTATGTCCACAGGACGTTGGTCAGGAACCCGGTCAGCGCGCCGGCAACCGGGCCCGCCAGGGCTCCGACCAGGATGGTGCCGATGCTGTCGAGGTAGATCGGCAGCTTGAGGGCGTTCGCAACCGTGGCGCCCAGGATGATGTTGATCGCGACGGCGATGGGCATGAGCACGATCGTGCGGGTATCGAATTGGGCCGCGATCGAGTTGAATCCGCCTGTCTGGGCATACTCAACTCCCGCGTACACGACAAAGGCGACGACGAGCGCGATGGCGCCGATGAGCGCGAATGAGTTGGCGCCCTCCGTGTCGAAGAAGTTGCCGCTGTCGACGCCGGTGGCGAAGTTCCCGACGGTGACGACGCCGATGAGTATCACGATGACGAATGCCGCCAGGGCGGCGATCCAGCGGACGACCATGGGTTGACCCTCCTTCGTTTGTGCGTGCCCGATGTTCAGCTGGGGGGAGCACCTACGGCGCGCCCGAGCCGTGAGATGAGCTCCGCCTTCATGCCATCGGCGTCGATGGCGGTCGCGACAGAGACCGCAGGGCGTTCATCGGCCTCCGAGCGATAGAGGCTACCGGCCATGGCGGGATCCGAGCTGGTGTCGCATGCGAGACGCTCCTCGACGGTCTCGGTGATGAGGTCGGGTCGCAGGAGCGAACCGATCAGGACGACCGGGTCGTGCAGGTACGCGCCGTCAATCCCATCGGCCTGCTGGTGAAAGCCCACGTAGAACCGGACTGCATCACGCACGATGCCGGCGAGGTGCGTGTCCGGGAGATCGCGCAGATCATCCATGGTAAAGACGATGTCCTGTGTCGCGTCGAGCGGGAAGATGCGGTGGATCGCGCCGGCACGCAGGCAGGCCTCGACTGCCTCAGGATCGACGCAGGCATTCCACTCGCCGGTCTCGGTGGTGTTGCCACGCTCCTCCAGGGTGCCGCCCATCCAGATGACCTCGCGGGCACCGCCGGCCAGGTCGACACCCTGCTGGATCGCCGATGCCAGGTTGGTCAGCGGCCCGAGCGCCACCACCGACATCTCGCCGGGATGGCGGCTGACGTGCGCGCCAAGATAGCGGCTGGCTGGAATCGCGGTGTACTCGGTGGTGCCCAGCTGTCGGTCCTCGCCGCGCAGCTCGACGTAGCCGGTGCCGGTCGGACCGTGCGTGTCGGGTGCGGTCCGCAGGCGCCGCTGGAGGGGACGCGCGGCGCCGATGCTGACCGGGACGTCGCCGCGCCCGACCATGCGCAGGATCTTGCCGGTGTTGCGCGCCACGTGATGGATCTCGACGTTGCCGGCAACACACGTCACGCCGCGCAGGTTGACCTCGGGGCTTGTGGCGGCGATGAGCAGGGCGATCATGTCGTCGATCCCGGTGTCGACGTCCAGGATCAACGGGCGCGGCTCGGGCTGGTTTGGTGCATCGGCGTCCATCGGACGCCTATGGTACGCGCCAGCCGCCCGCCTGGCCGACCTTCGTCCCCAATGCCCGGCCAAGGGTCTCGCTGATATGGCGGGCAGCCACGAGGAGCGCGTCCAGGTCCACGCCGTGCGAGAGGCCCTCGCGGTCGAGCAGGTAGACGAGGTCCTCGGTGGCGAGGTTGCCGGCTGCCCCCGGAGCGTATGGACAGCCGCCCGTGCCGCCGGTCGAGGCGTCGAAGCAACGGATCCCCAGGTCGAGCGCCGCCGTCACGTTGGCGAGGGCGGTGCCGCGCGTGTCGTGGAAATGCATGGCCAGGCGATCCGTGCCGATACCCGCCCCAGTCAGAGCGCCGACCACGCGCCGAACGTCCGCGGGGCCTGCAACGCCGATCGTATCGCCGATGCTCAGCTCGTCGACGCCGAGCTCGATGAGCTGCTGCGCCACGCCCACGACCGCCGCCTCGCCGACTTCGCCCTGGTACGGGCAGCCGAAGGCGGTGCTGACGTAGCCACGCGTCCACCAGCCATGCTCGCGGGCCGTCTCGACCACCGGTCCGGCGGCATCGATGGACTCCGGGATCGTCATGTTGATGTTTGCCTTCGTGAACGGCTCGGAGGCGGCCGTGAACACGCACAGGGCATCAGCGCCGGCGGCTTGCGCGCGCTCGAGGCCGCGCCGGTTCGGCACCAGCACCGGGTAGCGGACGCCAGGTCGGCGCTCCAGCCGCGCCATCAGCTCATTGGCGTCGCCCAGTTGCGGAATCGCGGTGGGCGACACGAAGCTCGTGGCCTCGATCTCGCGCAGTCCGGCATCGGCCAGGAGCTGAATGAAGCGCAGCTTCGCATCGGTCGAGATCGGTGCCGTCTCATTCTGGAGGCCATCGCGCGGCCCGACCTCGTAGATGCGGACATCGCGGTCAGCCATGCACGGACGCCGGGTCTACGATCTCGAGCTCGGTGAAGTAGCGTCGATAGAACCCTCGATCCCGCGTGAGCAACCGATCAGCATGGATGGCGGCGTGGGCGCCAATGAGAAAGTCGGGAGCGATGCGCTCTCGCGGTCCACCTCCTCGCCGATACATGCCCCAAGCGTGCCCAGCCATCGACGCTGCCTCGTCGCCGAGCGGCAGATAGCGAAGCCCGACGCGGCGGAACGTGGGTCCGACCTGGTCAGCGCTCGGAAAGCGAGCCGCCGACTCTGCCCAGACCACCTCGCAGGCAACGACGTCGCCATCCGCCAGGCAGGCGCTGAGGGCCGATGCCGAAGCAGGGCCGAATCGCGGATCGGGGGTGAGGATGTCGATCAGGACGCTCGTATCGACGGCCGTGATCACGTCGGTCCATCAACGGGTGGCAGGTCTGCCGGCCCTCGAATCTCGTCGAGAAACTCGTCCGTCGTCATCCCCCCGCCGAACATCCCGTAGACGGCAGCGATGGGATCGTCCTCTTGGGCCTTGCGGAGCACCACCTCACCCCGCTGCTCGCGAACGACCAGGCGCGTACCCTTTCCAATGTTGAGGCGCTCACGAATGCGCTTGGGAATGGTCACTTGGCCGCGCTCGCCAACCGCCCGATACATATTTCGACTCACCGAATGCATACCTCCGCCGTCATTCTACGCTCTATGCCCGCAGCTCCGCCAGCACGTCCCCTCGCCGCACCTGCTGACCCTCTGCCACGCCCAGGCTCGTCAGCGTCCCGTCCATGGGCGCGACCACCGCGTGCTCCATCTTCATGGCCTCGATGATGATCACCGGCTGATGCGCCTGGACCGATGCCCCGACCGCCGCTCGCACGGCGATGACCCGTCCCGGCATGGGTGCCGTGAGGGTTGCGCTGCCTTCGCCGCCGGCGGCGACGCGCTGGACCGCATCCTCGATCGTCGGGGCCGGCGCGAGCGTGAACTCGAGCGACTGGCCCTCGACGTCGACATGGACGACCTCGCCGTCCCGGACGGCGGCCGCCGTTTCTTCCGCGGCATCGAGCGTTACATTGCGTTCCTTGTCGCCGAGCCGAATGCGGCGGGCGGACGGTGCATTCAGGCGCCAGCCATCGGCCCACGGACCCTGATCGGTCGAGTCGAGCAGCACGGCAGCCGCCTGCCAGTGCTCGTGGCCGGTGATCGGTGGCGCGGGCAGCTCGAGGGTGGCGATCGTGTCGGTGCGCATCTCACCCGCACGCATCGCCGGCGCATCGAGCAGCCAACGCAGGAAGCGCAGGTTCGTTCGCACGCCCAGAACGGTGGTGGCATCCAGCGCGGCGCGGAGCCGGTCGAGCGCCTGCCGTCGTGTCCGGGCGTGGACGATGAGCTTTGCGAGCATCGGGTCGTATCGGTCTGACACCTCGTCGCCCTCGTCAACGCCGCTGTCGATCCGGATGCCACCCGGCCAATGCAGGCGCGTTAGGCGGCCGGTCGCGGGCAGGAAGCCTGATTCCGGATCCTCCGCGTAGAGCCGCGTCTCGATCGCGTGGCCGCGGATGCGCTGCGGCTCGCGCAGCCCGATCTCAGCCAGCGTCATCCCGCCTGCGATCCGCAGTTGGTCCTCCACCAGGTCGCGACCGGTGACCTCCTCGGTGACCGGGTGCTCCACCTGGAGCCGGGTGTTCATCTCGAGGAAGTAAGACTCGCCCGCATCGGTCAGGAGCATCTCGACGGTGCCGGCGCTGACGTAGCCGACCGACGCCGCCAGCAACACGGCTGCCTCTCCCATGCGTGCGCGAAGCTCCGGCGTGACCGATGGCGCGGGCGCCTCCTCCACGATCTTCTGGTTGCGCCGCTGGGTGCTGCAGTCGCGCTCCCCGAGGTGGACGCCGTTGCCGTGAGCGTCGAACAGCACCTGGATCTCGACGTGGCGCGAACCTTCCAGGTAGCGCTCCAGGATGAGCCGATCGTCACCGAAGGACCGATGCGCCTCGCGGCGCGAGGCGCCGAGCGCATCGCCAAGCTCGGAGGCCTCGCGCACGATGCGCATGCCCTTGCCGCCGCCGCCCGCGCTGGGCTTGACGAGGAGCGGGTAGCCGACCCCCTCGGCCGCCCGGCGGAGCGTCTCGTCATCCTGCAACTCGCCGTCGTAGCCGGCAACAACCGGAATGCCCAGCGCGGCCGCCTGCCGCCGTGCCGCACCCTTGTCGCCCATGGCCGCAATGGCTTCGGCCGGGGGTCCCACCCATGTCAGACCGGCGTCGGTGACCGCGCGCGCGAACGCCGGGTTCTCGGCGACGAATCCGTAGCCCGGATGGATCGCATCCGCCCCCACCCGATTCGCGACGGCCAGCAGCTCTTCACCATCCAGGTACGAGCCGATGGCGTGGCTTTCGTCGGCGCCGTCTGCAGCGCGCTCGTCCGAGACATGCACGCCGATGGTTCGAATGCCCATGCGGCGGACAGTGCGGGCGATGCGCACCGCAATCTCTCCACGATTTGCGATGAGCAGCGCGTTGATGGGAATCCGGCGTGACGCGGGCATGTCAGTTACGGCCGATAGCGACGAACGCGACACTCGAACCCGGGAGCCAACCCGTGTGGCCTCCAGGCGCCCATCGGCGATCCAGCGCTGCACGGTGCGTACAGTGACGCCGAGTTCCGAAGCGACCTCGCGAGGCGTCAGGCCGTTGGTCATGTCGCGATTGTCGCAGACCTGTTGCGCATTCTATCCGTCGTCGCCCGAGCGCCAGCTCGGCCGCCGTTTCTCGAGGAAGGCGGTCAGGCCCTCCTGGCCCTCAGCCGACGTTCGCCGCCGGGCGATACGGCGCACGGCGTGGCGTTGTGCCGCGTCGGGCCGGAGCGCGCGCAGCTCTCGCACGAGGGCCTTGGCCGCGC
>JACDBZ010000004.1 GCA_013694645.1 Chloroflexota bacterium | reverse complement strand
CGCTGTCCGCGGCCGATCGGGATCATCGAATCGATGGCCTTGATGCCGGTCTGCACCGGCGTGTCGACCGGCTGGCGCACGATGACCCCCGGCGCGATGCGCTCGATGGGACGCGTCTTCGTCGTCTCGATGGGCCCCTTGCCGTCGAGCGGCTCGCCGAGCGGGTTCACCACCCGACCGATCAGGGCATCGCCGACCGGTACCTCCACGATGCGGCCGGTCGTCTTGACCTGGTCGCCCTCCGCGAGCTGCGTGTAGTCGCCCAGCACGAGAGCGCCGACCGTCTCCTCCTCGAGGTTGAAGGCCATGCCCATGATCCCGTTCGGGAATTCGAGCAGCTCCTGCGCCAGCGCGCCTGAGAGTCCGTACACCTGGGCGATGCCGTCGCCCACCTCGACGATGGTCCCGACGCCACTGACGTCGGCTCCTTCGTCGAATCCCTTGATCTCGCTGCGGATGATCGAGGTGATCTCGTCCGATCGAATGGCCATGGAGTTCCTTCCTACCTAGACGGCGGTCAGCCGGGCGCGCAACCGCTCGAGGCGGCTGCGCACGCTTGCGTCGTAGAGTCGATCACCGATGCGGACACTGACTCCGCCGATCAGCGCTTCGTCGACCACTTCCTTCATCTCGATGCGATCTCCGGTCAGCGTGCCAAGGCGCTCGGCGATCGCGGTTCGCTGTTCATCGTCAAGCGGGCGCGCGGTGCGCACCTCGGCCAGCGAGATGCCGCGTTCGCGGCGCACGAGCTCGCCGAAGCGCTCGACCATTGCGTCGATGGCGCCGGGACGTCCTCGTCGAATCATCAGCAGTGCCAGGCTCAGCGGTTCCTCCGATACACCTGATGCGACACGCCGCAGCACCTTCTCCTTCTCGGCAAAGGGGACGGCAGGATGCTCGACCAGCCGCCGCAGCTGCTCGTCGCCGAGCGCGGTGCGCAGGGTGGCGAGGTCGCGCTCCCAGGTCTCGAGGGTGCCATCGTCGCGGCCGATCTCGAAGGCTGCATCGGCGTAGCGACGGGCGACCGTCTCGCGTCGTGCCATCGAATCAGTTGCTGGGCTTCGTGGTTGGCTTGACCTCGGCAAGGAACTCCTCGACGAGGCGTCGCTGGGTCGGATCGTCCATCTCGTGACGCACGAGCTTGCCGGCGGCGGCGAGCGCGAGATCCGCCACCTGCCCGCGAATCTCGGCCATGGCCCGGTCCTTCTCAGCCACGATCTCCTCCCGGGCGCGGGTCGAGACCTTCTCGGCCTCGGTGCGCGCGCTTGTCAGAATCTCGTTGCGCGTGTCCTCCGCGATCTTGTTGGCGCGCGCGATCATCTGGTTGGCCTCCTTGCGCGCCTCGGCCACGGCCGCTTCGCGCTCGGCGCGAGCGAGCTCTCGGTCGCGAGCGGCCGCCTCCGCGTCCTCCAGCCCCTTGCTGATCTTCGACGACCGCTCGTCGAGCAGGTCAAACACCCGCTTGAACAGGAATCGGTTCAGCAGGTAGAGAAGCAGCAGGAAGTTGATGATCTGGAAGGCGAGCTTCGGCACATCGACGCCGAAGGCCTCGAAGAACTGCACGTCGCGCCCTAGCCCGCGAAGATGAGAATCAGGGAAACCACCAGGCAGTAGATGCCGATCGCCTCGGTGAGGGCCAGCCCCAGGATGTAGGGCACGAAGATCGCGCCCGCAGCCTCCGGGTTGCGGCCCAGGGCTTCCATCGCCTTGCTGAAGCCGATGCCCAGGCCGATCCCCGGACCGATGGCGCCGATCATGGCCAGACCGGCAGCGAGATTGGAATCCACTTGTCTGTTTCCTCCTGTATTGCCGTATTGCGCCTGTTGCGCCTGCATATGCGGCAGAGATGGACCCTATGCGGGGGAAGATGCGGGGTGCGCGTCCGGCTCACCGTGGTCGTCGCGCGGATCGTGCTCGGGCTCATGACCACCGTCGTGCTCGGCGATGGCCATGGTGATGTACGTCATCGTCAGCAGGGCGAAGACGATCGCCTGCACGGCTCCGAAGAGCAGCTCGAGACCCAGGAAGATGCTGGGCACGAAGAACGCCAGGGGCAGGACGAAGAGTGTCGCGGTCGTCAGCGCCAGCATTGTGGCGATCAGCACCTCGCCGGCGAACACGTTGCCGAAGAGCCGCATCGAGAGGCTGACGAGGCGGCTGAGCTCGCTGATGAGGTGAATCGGGAACATGAGGGGCGCCATGTACCGTGGCTCGCCGATGAGCTCCTTGAGGTAGCCGCCCGGACCGTTGATCCGGATGCCCCACCACACGAAGACGACGAACGTGATGATGGCGAGCCCCAGCGTGAAGTTCAGATCGGCCGCCGCCGGGCGCACGAACGGGACGAGCTCCTCCCCGTGCCGAAGGCCGATGGTGCCGACGCCTGGCAGGAGACCAAGCCAGTTCGCCACGAGGATCATCAGGAAGAAGCCGATCACGAGCGCCACGTACCCGCGCCAGCGGCTCGTCGAGCCAGCGACGATCCCGGCAACCCACTCCACGGGGAGCTCGAGCAGGCCCTGGAGCCGCGAGGGAATCAGCGTCGACTGGCGGGTGACATACCACGCTGCCGCGAGCAGCAGCAGCGACGCCAGGAGCGCCCCGATCATGCTGTTGGTGACGACGAATGGTCCGATGGCGAAGAGCTCCTCCCCGCCGAGCGCAATGTGGATGAGGCTCTCGCCCTCTTCTTCCGCCATCTATCTCCTCATCGCGTCGCGAGCGACATCCCAGATCGTGTACATCGCCGCTCCTATGCCCAACGCCATGCCGATCAATGTGAAAAGCGGACTGGTGCGCAGCCAGCTGTCGAGCAGCAGGCCGGCGCCCAGGCCGAGAATGACCGATATTCCCAACCGAATCCCGAGGTCGAAGGCGATCCCCCAGTTGGCCGGTCGCGGCTCCCCCGAAGCGTTACGACGCGCTTCGCGCTTGCCATCGCCGTCAGGCCCCATCGCTGCGACCGCCCCCGGTATAGCCCCTGCGGACGCCGGAGCGGATCAGGAGCCAGATGCCGATGGCCGCGATCAACGTTCCGACTGCCACACCGGCCAGCGTGAGAAGCGGACCGCTGGCCAGCATCCTGTCCAGGATCAGGCCGGCAACCGCGCCTCCCATGATTGGGGTCACCATGATTCCGGTTACCTGGCCCAAGATCTTGACGAGTCCCATGGGCGTCAGTTGTGTCATTCAGGTTCGACTCACAGCGGTCGGACGTCGGGAGTATAGCGGAGGCCTCCAGGTCGTGCCCGCGGGCGACAGACCGGCGAGCTATCAGCACTCAAGCGCGACCGCGACCGCCGGTGCCGCCACCGGTGAGATCCGCCCTCCGGTGTGCGGTGGGTGCACGTATCTACCAACTTTGGGCTTTGACCGGTCTCATCCTGCCCGGTTTCGGCCAAGGTGTGCATGCCAAGCACAATCTGGCGCCCGCACGCCCCAACCTCGTCGTTACGTGCACCCCGTGCACGCAGACGAGTGACCCGTTCGCCCGCATGGCCTGACCTTCGTCGTTACGTGCACCCCGTGCACGCAGAAGGGTGACGAGGTCGCCCATGGACTCCCGTCCAGGAGCTACGCGGGGATTTCGGCGGTGGCGCGAGTTCCGGGAAGGCCGGGAACGGGGAAACGGTCGGTGATCGAGGCCACGCGACGACGAATCGCCGCCTGGGCGTCCGAGTCGCCGCGGGCTGCAATGCCATCCACGATCAGGGCGGCAATACCGCGCATCTCCGCCTCGCGCATGCCGCGCGACGTGACGGCCGGCGTGCCGACACGGATGCCGCTTCCCACCATCGGCTTCTCAGGGTCATAGGGGATCGTGTTCTTGTTCACCGTGATACGCACCTC
>JACDBZ010000036.1 GCA_013694645.1 Chloroflexota bacterium | reverse complement strand
CCACTGGGGCGCGGCGCAGCTCATGACGCAGCAAGAATAGATGAGCCGCCGCTATCCTCACGCACCGATCCGACCCTGAGCATTGGGATGGGACGGCAACGGGGCGACCAGCGCGCCTCTGTCCCGGGGATCCCACCTCACACAGAGCTGCACGGACCCGGATCTGGCCTTCGAGATCCGCTATCCCACGGGATGGTGGGTCCACCGCGCCGATGCTGCCCGAGAAGTGGCCGCGTGCTCCCAGTTCGGTCCGTCACCCTTCGTGCTGGCTGCCGGCGCCAGCGGCGTCCTCGAGGGCGGTACGGCCACCGTGCTGGTGACCGACGGCTGTACCGGATATGACGAACCGCCGATCACCCATCACGTGGTCGGCGTTGACGGACTGTCCGGGTACGTCGACGAATACGCGCCGGGACTCACGCCCGGGGGGACGTGGTACGTCATTGACCTGTTTCGTGGCGGGTCCTGCATGGGCTCCGCCGCCGGACGGCACCTCTTCGCCGGGACGACGCGCGCCGCCCCGGGCGATTACGTCGAGAACCGTCGGATCCTCGACGCGATGGTCCAGTCGCTCGATTTCCGAACTGACTGACCCGGACCTCAGCCAGTTGCCGGGCGGGTCACGTTCGGTCGCAGTCCGACAAGGTGCTCGGAGCCACGCAGCCAGCGCAGCGGCAGGAGGGCCACGATCAGCAGACCGGCGGATACCAGCAGCAGGCCGTCGACCCCGAGCCATTCGGCGGCACCACCTCCCGCGAGCGAGCCGACCACCTGGCCGATCGCCAGGAAGACCGAGTAGAGGCCCATGATCACGCCGCGGTCTGCCGGGTGCTCCTCGCTGATGTCGGCGAGCATGCCGAGTGCCGCGGGAGTCGCTCCCGCCAGGACGAAGAGGCCGCCGGCAGTGATGAGGCCAAGGCCGATCCTCGCGATCACGCCCCAGGTCTCGGAATGGTTCAACCCGACGGTTGCCGCGACCATGAGCAGACCGCCCCCGATCCCGATCGCCATGATCGTCGTTCGACGGTAGCGCTTGAACCGACTACCCCAGTAGAAGAGGCCGGCGAAGAAGACGATCATCGAGACGGCGAGGCCGATGCTGACCTGCAGCGGCGCGAATCCTCCCATCAGCAGCTGGTTCTCGAACCCGGGTCGCCGCTCGTCGACGAGCTGGAAGATCGACTGGCTGGTCCAGGCACCGAGAAACGCGTTCACCGCGATCCAGGTTGGTGCCAGCAGCCAGACCGATTGGCTTGTCAGCACCTGGCGGTATCGGCCCAGGCTGAACCCGTGCGCAACGCCGGTGACTCCGCCCGCGCCGATTTCCTCCACCTCGCGCTGTGTGTCGGCCGACGTTCCGGGCCGCGACTCGGTGACGCCATAGCGGTAGATCAGGAAGCTGACGCCGTAGAGCACTGCGTTGAGGTAGAACGCGTTGCGGTCGAGCAGCTCCCACAGACCGCCCGCCGCGACGAGGCCAAGGCCGATGCCTGCCAACGTGGCCGCTTCGAAATTCGCCACCGTACGTCCGCGAAGGCCCTCGTCATGCGAGGTTGCCAGCGCGATGTAGCCCAGGATCGACGGGATCGAAGCTGCCGCGGCGGCTCCCTCGAGCCATCGCGTCCCGCCGAGCAGGACCAGGTCGGTGGTCAGCGCGGTCATCACCACCGCCACGGCGCCGAAGATCGGGCCAATCTGCATCACGGGGCGCGAGCCGAGTCGGTCGGAGAGCACCCCGAAGATCGGGGAGAGGACGAGCTCGGCGACGTAGAAAGCGGCGGCCAGGAGGCCAAGCTCGAACGCCGTCACGTCGCGACCGGCACCGAATGCGTCGAGCTCGGCGAGGTAATAGACGAGGAGCGCTCCGGTCAGGCCCGTACTGAAGCGAAGCGTGAAGGTGCCGATGAGGACCGCGTTGATCGAGCGACGCATCGTCTACCCGGGCGGTGGTGATGGAAGATGCGAGGGCGGACGGGTCATGAGCGCGCAGTATGCCGAGGCTTTTGGGATCGTGCCACGCGGCTCCGCGATGCCGTTCATTCAGCACCGGCAGGCGAACGAATATACGGGTTTCCGGCCGAACGGACGGCACGCTGCGGAATGGCGCTCGGCTGGGCTCGGTTCGGCTTCAGATGATGCGCCCGGTGCATGAATGAGGCTGCCGCGCCTCGGATCGCCGTCAGAAATGCATCCGGAGAGTAGCCCTCGGCTGCATTATCGGCTCAGCCGGTCACTCGCGGTGCAAGCCACTCCCGAGCCGACTATATGACGGCAGGACGCCCCAAGCGACCGTCAATTACACGTCGTGCGAATAGGTTGACTGCAGCACGCGCACTGCGACCGTCAATGACCGCCACGCGAGTAGCTTGACGGGGCGTCAGCTCGATGACGGTCGAAGTGCCGGGAACAGCAACGCGCCCGCTCCGCTGAGAGCCGGGCGCGTGTCAGGGTCGATGGTCAGGCCGTAGCGGCCTTTCCGAGACTCGCCAGGCCGAATGCTTCCTCGAGCGCCTCGGCTGGACGGAACCCGACGGCGGACTTTGGCGCTTCGCCCGGCCGGAAGAGGGCGACCGTCGGGATGCTCATGATCCCGTACTTCATGGCCGTTTGTGGGTTGGCGTCGACGTCGAGCTTGCGAACTTCGACGGTGCCTGCATATTTTGCGGCCAGCTTCTCGATCTCGGGGGCGACCATGCGGCACGGTCCGCACCATTCGGCCCAGAAGTCGACCACGACCGGCTTGTCACTCTGGAGCACGTCGGCCTCGAACGTGGCGTCGGTGACCTCTTGAACGTTGGCGGACATCGGTTCCTTTCTTTCGTATCGGGCGCGGCGTCAGCCGGCCACCATCTGCAGCAATCGGTAGGCGTCGAGGACGCGATCGTCCGCGAGCCGATAGAACACGCTGTTGCCCTTTCGGCGGCTGATCACCAGGCCCGCCGTGCGCAGCACGCTCAGATGCTGACTCATGTTGGGCACCTGGCAGCCGACGTCGCGCGAAAGGTCGCTCACGCTGCGCTCGCCCGCGGCCAGCTGTTCGAGGACGCACAGCCGCTTCGGATCGGCCATCGCACGAGCGATGCTCGCGGCGCGGACCCGGGTATCGTCGGCTGTCGTTGTCGATTCCATCGGTGCCAGTATCTCAGAACTTGCGCAATGACGCAAACTACCGGCGGGCGCGTCCTTGGACCGATGCGTCGATCGCGACACACGAGTTGTCACGATGCGCCCGCATCCTGGGCTCATGAACATTCTTCTCGACTGCGCATGGTGCGGCGATGAGGTCGTCTTTTCGGTCGATGAGACCGATGACGAACTCGTGTGCGGCGCCTGTAACACCCACATGGCGTTCGCGCCCGACCCGACGACCACCTTCGCGCTGCTGTACGGGCCTGGCCAGGCTGCCTGACGAGCTCAGCCGCCCGGCATCTCGCCGACGTTGATTCGCCAGTAATAGGTCCCGCTGCCGCCACTGTCAGCGAAGGTCAGGTCGGCACGCACCACCCACTCGCCGTCCACGATCGGCACGCAGATCAGGTCGGTCGAGGCCTCGCCGCTGGTCCACTCGCTGAACGTCGCCGAGTCACCTGTCCGGAACGTGTCAGCGGGCAGGGCATCAACCTGCCATCCCGAAATCGACACGTCGTCGGTCATGCGCAGCGAAAGCTCGGTGACCTCGCGGACCTGGAGGACGGTGAACCGCTCGAGGTGCACCGCTCGCGGAGCACTGGTCGAGACCGGTTCGTCGTCTCCCAGCCACTCGACCTCGCCCACGACGGGCGGCAGGTCGTCTCCCGCGACGTTCAGGACGGCGACCGGATAGCTGGTCGGCGAGGTGCGCGCCGGGAGGTCGTCGGCGCACGCGCCGCCAGCCGCTTCGCTCTGTGACGGACCCGTCGAGCAGGCGACGACCGTCACGCCGACAGCGAGGAGGCCGAGCAGCCTCACACGCACGTGTCGATTCAGGACTCGCTGATCTCGATGGTGTCGATGCGATCGCCGGGGTTGCGGTCGCGCTGCGGATCCCGCTCGCGCAGGGCCTGCACCACGTCCATTCCCTCGATCACTCTGCCGAAGACGCTGTGGCGATTGTCGAGGTGGGGCGTCGCCGCGAGAGTGATGAAGAACTGGCTGCCATTCGTCCCGGCACCGGCGTTCGCCATCGAGAGGATTCCGGGACCGTCGTGGCGCAGAGACGGGTGAAACTCGTCGCCGAATTGGTAGCCCGGTCCGCCGGTCCCCGTGCCGGTCGGATCACCGCCCTGAGCCATGAATCCACCGATCACGCGGTGGAAGGTCGTGCCGTCGTAGAAGCCGGCACGAGCGAGGTTGATGAAGTTCTCAACGGTGAGCGGCGCACGATCGGCGTACAGCTCGACCATGATGTCGCCCTTCTCCGTTTTGAACCTGGCGGTGTAGCTCTTCGTGAGGTCGAGATCACCCGAGGGTGAGCTGGGTCGGTCGGCCATTGGTTCTCCTGCGTGTGAATGCGGGTCCGATGCTACCGGACAATCCCGCCGCTGGTAGCCGCTCAGCAGATGCGCCTCGTGGTCGACTCAGTGCTCGACGTCGATCACCAGGCGTGGCGCGCCGTCCTCGGTGAGCTGGGTGACCCGCGCACAGGCCTCGTTGGCGAGGCCCAGGTACCAGGTGCTCTGTGCCTCGAAGTCGCCGCCCTCGACCAGGTCCACGAGCGTGAGAAGACCCGGATCGAAATCGGTCGAGTCACAGGACGTTCGACCCGCGCGCAACGTTACGCTGGCCCGGGCTAGACTTGCCCGAACCATGAATGACACCGAACGCACGTTCTCGCCCGGGCTCAAGGGCGTCGTGGCCGGCGAGACCGCGCTGGCCAAGGTCGACGGGGAGAACGGTCGACTCCAGTACCGGGGCTATCCGATCGGCGAACTCGTCGAACGCGGCTCCTTTGCTCGGGTCGCTGAGCTCCTCTGGACCGGCGAGTGGGTTGGTGATGCTCACCTCGCCTGCGCTGCGCCGCTCGATGAGGCTATCGAGGTGCTGCGTCGTTTGCCGCGGTCGGTAAGCGCGATGGACGCACTTCGCACGGCGGTCTCGACCTGGGGCGCTGTCACCGGCAGTCTCTGGCCGCCCACGGTCGAGCAGGCGCGGGCGCTGACCTCGTTCGCGCCTTCTGCATTGGCGGCGTTCGCGCGCTTGCGCGATGGATTGGATCCGATCGAGCCCGATCCATCCCTCGGCCTCGCCGAGGGATTTCTGTACCAGCTGCGTGGCGAACGGCCGGAGCCCGCCGCGGCCCGCGCCCTCGACGCCTATTTCATCGTCGGGGCCGAGCACGGCTTCAATGCCTCCACGTTCGCCGCGCGGGTCATCATCTCGACGCATTCGGACATCGCCAGCGCGGTCGCGGGCGCGATCGGCGCGCTGAAGGGCCCATGGCACGGCGGGGCACCGGCCGAGGTCGTCGATCAGCTCCACCAGATGGGCTCGGTGGACCAGGCAGAGGCGTGGATCCGTGCCACGCTTCAGCGAGGGGAGCGGCTGATGGGCTTCGGGCATCGGGTCTACCGCGCCTACGATCCACGTGCTGCGGCGCTGCGATCCGTGGCGGAGAGCCAGGCGGGTGTCACGGACTGGCTCGACAAGGCGGTGGCCGTGGAGGAGATCGCGCTGCGCGTCCTCGCCGAATTCAAGCCCGACTACCCGATCAAGACGAACGTCGAGTATTACGCGGCCGCCGTGCTCCAGGGTGTCGGGCTGGCTCCGAACCTCTTCCCGGCCACGTTCGCCCTGGCGCGCCACGCGGGATGGACGGCGCATTGTCTCGAGCAGGCCGAAGCAAACGTGCTGATTCGTCCCGACGTTCGTTATGTCGGTCCGGCGGAGCGCTCGCTGCCCGCTTGAGCGGCCGTCCGATTCGACATCGGTACCGATTGTGCACGGGGGAGCGCCATGGATGACAAGCGTTCCAGCGTCGATCGTCTTGGCGGCCTTGAAGGAGCCGATGCGGCCGCGCTCGGGACCGATGCGCCACCCGAAACCGCCCCGCCGGGCGCCCAGGTCGACGACGAGGAGCGGCTCGTCCCCGGGGCCGACTTCGATGAGGTTGATCGCCACGCATCGAAGCCGTGGTTCACGTCGCTCGCGGCGGACAGCGACCAGGCCGGGGTCGCCAACGATCCCGCCGATGCCCAGGAGCCGCAATTCCCGACCGATCCGGAGGATCCGCGCTAGCGTCACAATGGAGCGGTGACCTACGCGAACTCGTCGCGGCCGTCGACCGCGGCGGTCGCGATCGCGCTGCTCATCGTCTACGTGGTCTGGGGTTCCACCTACCTCGGCATTGCGGTGATGATCGAGACGCTCCCGCCACTTCTTGCCGCAGGCGTTCGGTATGTGACGGCTGGTCTGTTGATGCTTGGCGCCATCACGGCCCACGCGCGATTTCGGCGTCGCGCGCAGCGGGCCGAGCGTCCGACGGCTGCCCACTGGCGTTCGGCCTTCGTCGTCGGCTCGCTGCTGCTCCTCGGTGGGAACGGCGGCGTGGTGCTGGCCGAGCTGTTCATCCCATCCGGCGTCGCCGCCGTGCTGGTGGCGACGATGCCGATCTGGCTGGCCGTCTTCGATGCGGTGCTCAGCCGACGTCGTCCGAGCGGACTCGTGATCGGAGGACTCATCGCCGGAATCGTCGGTGTCGTGATCCTTCTGGCACCGGTCGAGGGTGTCGACGACCTGAATCCGCTGGGCATCGCGCTCGTGATCGGTGCCACTGTCTCGTGGGCAGCGGGGTCGCTCTATGCGCGCCGCGCCCCGCTCCCTCGCTCACAACTGCTCGCCACCGGCATCGAGATGCTCGGCGGTGGGATCATGCTCATCGTCGCGGGTGCCCTCCTCGGCGAGATCGGGCGCACCAATGTCGATGATTTCTCGGTCCGCTCTCTTCTAGCGGTGGCCTACCTCATCATTTTCGGATCGATCGTGGCGTTCACCGCATACACGTGGCTGCTCGCCAACGTCCCGGTCTCGACCGTGGGCACCTATGCCTATGTCAACCCGATCGTGGCGGTCGCCTTGGGTGCCCGTGTTCCGCTCCGAACCGATCACCCCGCGAACCCTCGTGGCAGCCGCGATCATCATCGGCGCCGTGGTCGCGATGGTCTCTGGTCGTCCGCGAGAGGCGGAGCCGGCAGAGCCCGTCCCCGGGGCTGCCCAGCTCGAACGCGGTTGAGGCTTGGCACCGGGGTAGCCGACTAGCACCGAGATTTCGGTCAGAACCGGCTTGAGCTGCCTGTGATGCCAGGAATGGCCGACAGTTCGGTGGCCGCCCGGCGTCAGTGCCGCGCCGGCGCACGCTTCGTGCCTACGACGGACCGAAATTTCGGCCGCACCCAGCGTGAATGGTCGGTCAGGCAGGAATGGCCGATATTCCGGCCGACACCTCGATGGATATTCGTCCGTTGTCAGGGCAATAGGCCGGACGCTTCGTAGATTCGATTGAGGACGTAGGTGCCATCGGTCTCGGGGTCGGTGAGGTTGGTCTGCGCCTGCTCGAGCATGATGTAGGGGTGCATGCGGGCCTGCGCAAGCTGGGTCCCCCGGAATGCCAGCTCCAGGAGCACGCCCTCCTGGGTCTGCTGGCTCCACTCCTGCCCGAACAGGAAGTTGCCGTGGCTGACCATGGTGACCTGGTGGTCGCCGTCATCGGTCGGCGCGATCTCGATCAGTCCCGACCAGTGCGTGCCGTGGCCGATCACGTGGTCGCAGCCGGCGTCGAAGAAGAACTGCTGCTGCCGGCGCATGTCGCCCAGGAACTGGGCGTGGTACTCGGCGCCGCCCCACCATTGCGGCACGCAGAACACGAGGTCGGCGCCTGCCCGAGCCCGCGCAACGGCCTCGGTGACGTTCGCGTCACGGAGCCAGAGGACGCCCGGCTGGGCCGGCCCCGCCTCCAGTGAGCCGGGGATCTCGTTGAACGCGACGAACCCGAAGGTCAAGCCGTTGACGTCGACGAATGCCGGCTCGAGCGCGTCCTCCAGGTCAGCGCCAGCCCCGGTTGTCGGAATGCCGGCCGCCTCGAACTGCGCCAGCGTCTGGGTGAACCC
>JACDBZ010000010.1 GCA_013694645.1 Chloroflexota bacterium | reverse complement strand
AGCTGGCGCACGGCGAGATCGGCCCGTGGGCGGAGGTCATCGTCACCGCCAGCGGGATCCCGGAACCAATCGCCACCGCGTGGCGCGGCCTCGAGCGGCATCTCGCGCTCGTGACGCATCACCACCGGTTCGTGGCCGAGATCGACGGCCTGCCGGTCGCGGCTGCGAGCCTTCACCTGCATCACCACCTGGGCTGGCTACGCGCGGGATCGGTCCTGCCGTCGCACCGCGGTCGGGGCATTCAGCGTGCGCTCATCACCCACCGCGCGGAGCGTGCGCGCGCCATGGACGCCAACCTCGTCGGGGCATCCGCCATTGAAGGAGGCGTATCCGCGGCCAATCTCGAGAGCCTCGGATTCCGACGAGTGGGGACGCGGCGCAGCTATCGGGCTGAACCACCCGCCTGATGCACCCGGCGATCAGCGGCGCGAGCCTGCGGCGCGTGACGCAACAGCGGCGGCACGAGCGGCAGGGTCCGGCGCGTGACGCTCGCGATGCATTCGACTCCACGCTCGCGAGCCGCCGACCATGCAATCCCGTACTGCCCCCGCAGTACGGACGGCAACGTCGAAAGCGAGATGAGATGCGCCGCATCCCAGGCAAGGCGCGGGACGGCTGGAATCGGGTAGAGCACGGACCGCGCGATGCGTCGTGCCTGGGGCGTCACGCGGACTGTCTCGTCCGCGACGCGGTCGGCCATCCACCCGCGGAGCGCGCCGATGGTCGACGGCAGCAAGGCCTTTGGCACGCCGAGCATCACTGCGATCCTGGCGGACTCGCGGTGATATTCCTCCTCATCCGCGGCCGACAACGAGGACACGAACCGCCCATAGACCCGCAGCGCGGTGTCGACAAGGGTGGCATGGACCCATAGCAGCGCTTCTGGATCGCGGGCGCTGTAGGCCGTCGTGCCGCCGGGCATCCGGCCGCGCACCGAACGGTGGACGGCGTTGACGCGCCGGATCGCGGCCTCGGCGGTCGCTCGGCTGCCGAAGACCACCTCGAAGCTGCTCTCGAGCGTCCGCAGCAGGCGGCCAAACGGATCGGTCGCGTACGTGGAGTGCTCGGCCACCCCGGCAGCCACGACGGGGTGGGCGACCTGCATGAGCAGCGCGCACGAGCCGCCGGCCAGGACAACGAGCTCCCGATCGATCCGCCACGAGACCGAATCGGGTCCGAACAACCCGGCCGCCTCATCGGCGACGCTCATCCGTAGGCCGACGCCGGCGCGCCGCGGGGTCGTCTTGGGTCGCGGAAGATCGCCCGGAACACGAAACCGGCCACCACGCCGGCCACGAAGCCGCCGATATGGGCCATGTACGCCACTCCTCCCCCGGTCTCCTCGGTGACCGCGAAGGCGCCGATGCCATTGATGAACTGGAATGCCGCCCACAGGCCGATGGCGACGATCGCCGGCACCCGCATCGGGAAGCGGAGCATGAGGATGGTGATCCGATTGGTCGGGAACATGACCAGGTAGGCGCCCAGCACTCCGGAGATGGCACCCGACGCGCCGAGGGTCGGGATGATCGAGCCGGGATTGACCAGGATCTGCGCAAAGCTGGCGATCACCCCGGCAACGAGATAGAAGGCCAGGTACGGGATGTGCCCGATCCGATGCTCGACGTTGTCCCCGAAGATCCACAGGAAGAGCAGATTGCCGCCGATATGGAGCCAGCCACCGTGCATGAACATGCTCGTCAGGAGCGTGGCCCAGATCGGCGTCGGGCCTGGCTCCTGCGGGATCTGCACCGGGGTGCCATCGATCGTGATCTGTTCCGCCTCGACCAGGTCGACGCCGTTGGTGATCTCGAACGGGACCGCACTGTAGCCATAGGTGAAGTCCTCACCGCTCGGTCCTCCCGCTCCCTGCAGAAGCAGGAAGACGGCGATGTTGAGGCCGATGAACGCCAGGCTCACGAAGGCCGGGCCATGACCGCGCTCGTTCTCGTCGCCGATGGGGAGCATCGGGCGGATGATAAAGCACGACTCGGGCCATAATCGGCGACGTGGAACTATCAGTCCGACCCTTCGACGGGGACCACCGAGCCTATCTGGATTCGATCGGGGTCGGGTTCGCCGATCACCTGAGTGACGAGGCCGCACCCATCTGGGAATCGGTCCTCGAGTTCGACCGCGCCATCGCGGCCTATGACGGCGATCGGATCGTCGGGAACGCCGCGGCGATCAGCTTCGGGCTGACAGTCCCGGGCGGCGTGCTACCGGTGGCAGGCGTCACGACGGTCGGCGTCCATCCGACGCATCGGCGCCGGGGAGCACTCCGCCAGATGATGCGACTCCAGCTCGACGATGTGCATGAACGCGGAGAGCCGCTCGCGGTCCTGTGGGCATCCGAGGCCAGCATCTACCAGCGTTTCGGGTACGGGCTGGCAACACTCAAGGCAAGCGTGAAGGTGGATCGCCATCGCAACGCCTTCCGCAGGCCGCACACCTTCAGCGGACAGATCCGAATGGTCGATGAGGCCGCGGCTCGGCTCGCCTTTCCGCCGGTCTACGACCAGGTGCGACCCACCCGCTCCGGCTTCTTCACGCACACGCCGGAATTCTGGAATGCCGAGGTCTTCTACTTTCCGGAGAAGTGGCGTCGTGGTCGCGGTGCGCCGTTCCACGTGCTCCACGACGTGGACGGCATCATCGATGGCTACGCGCGCTACGCGGTCCGCGAGGGCGACGTCAACGAGGTCTCGGTCCTGGATCTCCTGGCCACGACGCCGGCGGCACACCTGGATCTCTGGCGCTTCCTGCTCGACATTGACCTCATGTCCCGCGTGGAGACCTGGAACGTGCCGGTGGACGACCCAATCCTCCTCGCCGTCGCGGAGCCCCGCAAGCTCGAGATGACGGCGGGTGACGCCCTCTGGCTGCGGATCATCGATGTTTCGCCGGCGCTTGCCGCTCGTCGCTACCGTGG
>JACDBZ010000312.1 GCA_013694645.1 Chloroflexota bacterium | reverse complement strand
CCGTCGTCTTCATCGTCGGATGGCTTGCTGGCGCGCAACAGGCCGGACCACGCCTCAGGATCGGTCTCGCCGGTCAGCTCTCGGCGGTAGACCGGGAAACGATCGTCGCCGGCGGCGTGCTCAAAGCCGGCCGCCTCGTAGGCAGAGGACGGGCCGGGCGACGGGAGCCATTCATCGTTGGCGGCTTCGGGGTAGGCCTCGACCGCGATGATGCCCCGCCGGTCGAGGTCGGCGCACACGGCCTCGAGCAGCCCGGCGCCGACGCGGGCGCGATCATCACCCTCGGGGCTGACCTGGAGGCAGGTGACGACCCACGGGGCCGGCGACTCGGGCAGCTGCGGGTAGCGGTCGCGGATCGACTGCGCACGGGGGTAGGCACTCAGCGGGCCGAACTGCGCATAGCCGATGGCGAGGCGCTGAACGGCATCGGTCCGGTAGGCGAGCATGGCGTACGCACCAGACACCCCGCGCCCGGCAAGCAGCCGTTGGCGCTTGCCGCCAGCCAGCGCGTCGGCGTTGCGCGCATCGGCTTGCGGACCATCCCGCCCTCCGTCAAGCCGCTCCCAGTAGTCGCACGTCTGGCAACGCGCGCCTGGCTGCGCGGGCGCCGGAATATCGTCGAAGCTGCGCTCGTCGATCAGCTCGAAGGTCAGCTCATCCATGCGCGCCCTGCGTTGCCCCATTGGCCAGCAGCTCGCCAGCGTGAACCAGATCGCGCGCGGCGCCGATATCGGGCGCGGGCGACCTGTCCGCGCCAAGGTGCGGTACACGGGATCGGATGATGGCGTGTGCGCGTGCGACGCCCGCACCGGGCCGCAGGGGAGTCCGGAAGTCCAGTCCCTGCGCGGCGCACAACGCTTCGATGGCCAGCACCTGCTCGGCGCGGTCGATCGCCTCGCGCAGGTGGAGCGCCGAGGTGGCGCCCATGCTGACGTGATCCTCCTGGTTGGCGCTGGTCGGGATCGTGTCCACCGACGACGGATGGGCGAGCGTCTGGAGCTCATTCACCAGGGCGGCCGCGGTGTAGTGCGCGATCATCAGCCCGCTCTCGACGCCCGGCCGCTCGGCAAGGAACGCCGGCAGGCCGGAGAGGTGCGCGTCCACCAGCCGGGCGGTGCGTCGCTCCGAGATGGATGCCAGCTCGGCGACGGCAAGCGTGGCGTAGTCGAGCGCCAGGGCCAGCGGCTCGCCGTGGAAGTTGCCGCCAGAGATGACCTCGCCGGTCGGGAAGACGAGCGGATTGTCGGTAACCGCGTTGATCTCGACGCGCAGCACGCGCTCCAGCTCGCCGAGCGCGTCGCGCGCTGCCCCGTGCACCTGTGGCATGCAGCGCAGGCTGTAGGCATCCTGCACCCGGTGCTCGGTGTCCGCGCGGTGCGACGCCCAGATTTCGCTCCCGGCGAGCAGCTCGCGAAGGTGCCGTGCCGATGCCACCTGTCCGGGGTGCGGCCGCGCCGCGATCAGCTCCTCCGCGAAGGCGGCCCCGGTACCGAGCATCGCCTCCAGGCTCATGGCACCGACGACGTCCGCCGTGATCGCAAGCCGCAGCGCATCGTGATGGGCCAACGCGCCGATGCCGGCCATCATCTGCGTCCCGTTAAGCAGCGCCAGCCCCTCCTTGGCGCCGAGCGTCAGCGGCTCGAGGAGCGCGCGAGCCAGCGCCTCGCCGCCCGCGAGCGGTCCTGCACCCTCGATCGTCGCCTCCCCCTCGCCGATGAGGACCAGCGCCAGGTGCGCCAGCGGCGCCAGGTCACCCGAAGCTCCCAGGCTGCCGCGTGATGGCACGACCGGATGGACGCCCGCGTTCAGCATGCCGATCAGCAGCCCCGCGACCTTCACACGGACGCCCGAGAGTCCGACCGCGAGCGTGTTCGCGCGCAGCACGAGCATCGCGCGCACCACTTCGTCGGACAGCGGCTCGCCGACACCTGCCGCGTGGGAGCGGACGAGGTTGCGCTGAAGCTCCGCGGTCTGAGATGGCTCGATGCGCACGTCGGCGAGGTCACCGAAGCCGGTGGTGACGCCGTAGACGGTGGCGCCTTCGGCAACGAGGCGTTCGATGACGGCGCGCGATTCGCCCATCCGCTCCGCGGCGTCGGGATCGAGCTCCACCGGTCGTCGACCGCGTGCAACGTCGATCACGTTGTCGATGGTGAGGTCTCGGCCGGAGAGCTGAAGCGGAGGCATCGGTCCCTATACTACGCACCGTGCGACGGCTGCCGGACCCCATGCGCCGCCTCGTGATGAGCGACGAGGCAGCACACCAGCTTGGCGGTGCGGTGCCCAGCCCCGCAGGGGCGTTCCTGCTGGCGGTGATCGCGCTTCCTGGGCTCTTCTGGCTGGTCATGCTCAAGCGCACGACGGTCTACACGGCGCCCGAGGAATGGATGATGTCGACGGTCGTGCCCGCCGTTCACGGCTGGGTCGAGACCAACCTTGCACCGGTCGAGTTCCTGATCATCGGGATCAGTGCCCTCGGGAGCGGGTGGTTCGTGGCGCTCGCGTTCGCCAGCCTCGGCCTCCTCGCCCTGGCCAATGGACGTCGCGACCTCGCCGTGCTGCTCGCGCTGGGCACGCTCGCATTCCCAATGGAGTGGGCGCTCAAGTACTTCACGTCGGCCGAGGCGATCAGCCTGCCGCAGCTCGTCAGCGCCATCTTCAACGTCAACAACATTGGCCTGGACGACATCGCCGATTTCCCGGCCGGGCACGCGCTGCGGGCCACCGTCCTGTATGGCATCGCCGCCTTCTGTGTGGCCCGCCTTGCCCATGACCACCGACAGGGCCAGGTCGCCTATCTTGTCGCGGCGATCTTCGTCGGCGCGATCAGTGCCACCCGCATCTACCTCGGGGCGCATTACCCGATGGATGTGCTCGGCGGCTGGATGGCCGGCGGTGCGCTGCTCGCGATCCTGGTCGCGGTTCACGTCCTCGGGGTCGACGAGCGGGCCCGTGCTCGCGAGCTGGCCGAGGCAGCCGCCCATCCCAAGTCCCGGAGTCGCCGCGTCGCCGTGCCGCGCCGCACGTCGACCGAGGGCTGAGCGCTGCTCGATTTCATCGACCGCGAGGTCATCCCGTTCGTCCTCCAAATGTACGACGCGGTCGGCTACGTGGGGGTCGGCGTGGCCGTGGCGCTCGAAACGATCGTCGCGCCGATCCCATCGGAGGTGATCCTGCCCATGGCCGGCTGGAAGGTGAGCCAATCGGCCGCCGATCCCTCCGTCCTCGAGCCACTCACCGGACTCCCGTGGAACATTCCGCTGGCGGTGGCATTGGCGACGGTCGGCAGTGTGGTCGGGGCGTTGGTCGGCTACGCGATCGGCGCATGGGGCGGACGACCCATCCTGGACCGATTCGGTCGCTACGTCGGCATCGGCGCATCCGACCTCGACCGGGCCGACCGTTGGTTCGAGCGCTGGGGCAATTGGGCCGTCTTCCTCGGTCGGATGGTGCCGCTGGTGCGCACCTTCGTCAGCTATCCGGCCGGAATCAGTCGCATGCCGATGGGTCGCTTCCTCCTGTTCAGCACGCTCGGCTCGTTGCCGTGGAACGCGGCCCTCATCTACGCGGGCTTCGTGGTCGGCGAGAACTACCCGCAGATCGAGGCGGCGCTCAAGCCGTTCGAGTACGTCATCTATGTCGTCGTGATCGGCCTGGCGCTTCTCCTGTTCGGCCGATGGTGGTGGAACAAGCATCGGCACGCGCCGCCAGTCCGATAGGGAGCAGGTGCAGGCGTGACCGGGATCTGTGCAGCGGAAGCTGCCATCCGCACTGCCGGGCGACTTCACCGTCCGGGACTCGGCCCAAGGTTGCCGTTCGCGGGTCGCGATCATCTTGATGCATGGCCACCGCGTATAAACATCTACACGCCGTGGCCTTGACCGCGCCTGTCCCGCATGACACGATCGCCGCTAATCGAATTACTCATCGTCTTCGGGGCGGGGTGAAAGTCCCCACCGGCGGTCGGCTCAGACGCTGAGCCAGCCCGCGAACCTCATCGGTGACCGACACCGGCGAGGCCGATCTGAACCCTGGCGGAGAGCCGGGGTTGACAGAGCCGACGGTCACAGTCCGGATGGGAGAAGACGACCACGTACTTCGCCGCGTCCGGCGGAGACGGTGGTGTTGCCCCGTGGCGCGATGACCGCATCACACGGGAGCAGGATGAGCGCGCACTCGACCCAGGGCACCGGACTCGGCACCGGACTCGGCACCGGACTGGGCGTCACGATCGATGACGTCGGCGTGTACTTCGGTGCGCGCTCCGACGGCGTTGAAGCCCTGGGCGGCGTCAACCTGGAGATCGCGGCGGGCTCCTTCACGGCAGTCATCGGCCCGAACGGCTGCGGCAAGAGCACCCTGCTGCGCCTCGTTGCGGGTCTGCTCGAGCCGACGGGGGGGACCGTCATGGTGGATGGGAGCGTCCCGCGCCCCGGGGACGGTCGCGCCGGCCTGGGCTTTCAACAGCCGCGGCTCATTTCCTGGCGCACCACCATCGACAATGTCGCGCTGCCGTTGGAGCTGGCCGGGGTCCCGGCGGCGGAGCGGCGCGCTCGAGCGTCGGAGGCACTTGACCGCGTCGGCCTGACCGCTGCCGCATCGCTTCGGCCACGCGAGCTGTCCGGGGGCATGGCCCAGCGCGCCGCGATCGCGCGGGCCCTGATCGGCGACCCGCCGGTCCTGCTCCTCGACGAGCCCTTCAGCGCGCTCGACGCCCTCACTCGCGAAACGTTCAACGACGAGCTTCAACGACTGTGGATGGAGCGGCCGCGAACCGTGGTCTTCGTCACGCACAGCGTGAGCGAGGCGGTGGCGCTCGCAGACCGGGTCGTGGTCATGACGCCGCGGCCCGGGCGGGTGGCGCGCATCGTCGATGTCGACCTGCCCCGCCCCCGGCCGGCCGAGCTGCTCGGAGACCCGCGGGCGGCCGAGCTGGCTGCCGAGGTGCGCGCAGCCTTGAGCGAGGGTCACGCACTCGAGCTGCGGCCGTGGGCTGACCAGGAGGGCGCGGCATGAGACGCGGCGGCGCGGCGGCGCTCAGCTTCGTCGTCTTTCTCATGGTCTGGAAGCTGGCGACCGTCATCGGCGGATATCCGGAGTACATCCTGCCGGCGCCGGAGGTGGTGGGCGAGCGCGCCTGGCGTGCGATCGGCAGCGGCATCCTGTGGGAGCACAGCGCGGTGACGCTTCTCGAGATCGTGCTCGGCTTCGTCGTTGGTGCGACCGCGGCCGTCGTCACCGGGATCGCGCTGGGCAAGAGCGTGCTCATCGAGCGGGTGCTGTCGCCGTATATCGTCGCGGCCCAGGCGGTCCCGATCCTGGCCCTCGCCCCGCTACTCGACATCTGGTTCGGCGGGGGGCTGCTCGCGCGCGTCGTAATCTGCGCGCTCATCATCTTCTTCCCGATCGCCATCGCCACCATGGTCGGCATCCGTTCGGTGGACCCGCTGCTGACCGAGATGCTCCGCAGCCTGGGCGCCACGAACCCGCAGCGGACGCGCCTGCTCGAGATCCCTTCCGCCCTACCGGTCATCTTCGGCGGCCTTCGGGTCGGCGTGACGCTCGCGGTCATCGGCGCGGTGGTCGCCGAATGGGCCGGTGCATCGCTCGGTCTCGGCGTCCTCATCAATATCGCCAACCAGGGGCTCTTCGATACCCCGCTCATGTTCGTCGCCCTCGCCACGCTCGCGATCATCGGCCTCGTCTTCTACGGGCTGGTGTTGTTCGTCGAGCGGCGCCTCCTCAGTCACTGAAAGGAAGACCGATGTCCCCGTCGCGCCTTGTCATCACGTTCCTGGCCCTCATCCTGGCCGCCTGCCAGCAGCCGGCGGTCTCCGAGCCGCCGCGGGAGCTGCGCCCCATCACGCTCGCCCTCGGGTACCGGCCCGATGTCCAGTTCGCGCCGTTCTACGTCGGCCAGCAGGAGGGCTTTTACTCCGATGCCGGCCTCGAGGTGACGATCGAGCATCACCAGGCTCCCGACGTGCAGCGCCTGGTCGCCGACGGTCAGGCGGAGTTCGGAGTCGCCGATGCCACCGACGTCATGATCGCGCGGACCGCCGGAATCCCGATCCGCTACGTCTCAACGCTCTACCAATCGTTCCCGGTCGCCCTCATCGGCGCAGCGGCGGACGTTCCTGCGGACCCATCTGGCCTGGCGGGAACGTCGATCGGGACCCCGGGCAAGTTCGGGTCGTCCTGGCATGCGCTGCTCGCGCTGCTCGAGGCCGGCGGCCTCACCGAGGCCGACGTCGAGATCCGCGAATATCCGCAGTTCAACCAGGTCGACGGCCTCTCGAACGGTGACGTGGACCTGATCACCGGCTTTCGGAACAACGAGCCGCTGCGGCTCGAGGCGCGGGGCACCGAGGTCGGCCTGCTCACGGTGGACGATGTTGCGCCACTGCCGGGTCCCGGAATGATCGTTGGTGACGAATTGCTCGACGCCGATCCCGAGCTGGTGCGGGCCTTCGTCGACGCGACGGCGGCTGCGCAGGCGGCCGTCATCGCCGATCCGGAACTGGGGTTCTCCGCGGCCGAGGCATCGGTCCC
>JACDBZ010000306.1 GCA_013694645.1 Chloroflexota bacterium | reverse complement strand
CCCAGATCATCGGACCGGGTCCAGCAGGACGGCGAGCGCCATGACCGCCAGCACGACCAGCAGGAGCGCCGATGCGACCGCCGCGCTGGCGACCCAGACGGATGGCTCTTTCACGCCGCGAGCGCCTCGATCAGCTGGTCCACGTGGGCGTCCGGTTTGACCTGCGGCAGAACATGCTCGATACGCCCATCGGCGCCGATCACGAAGGTCGTGCGCTCGTTGCCGAAATAGGTGCGTCCGGCGAAGGACTTCTCTATCCACACCCCGAACGCCTCCGCCACCTGGTGGCCCTCGTCTGACAGAAGCCGATACGGCAGTGCGAACTTCTCTCGAAACTTCACGTGGCTCTTCACGCTGTCCGGCGAAACGCCGAAGATCTCGACGCCGGTGCCCGTCACGCGTGACCAGCTGTCGCGCAGGCCGCATGCCTGCCTGGTGCAGCCCGGGGTGTCGTCCTCCGGATAGAAGTAGAGGACGTAGCGGGATCCGACGAGCGCCTGGCTCGAGACCATGTTGCCGTCATCCGCGCTCAATTCGAATGTCGGGGCCTGGTCGCCGGCAGCAATTTGCGTCATGGCGAGAGTCTACCGGGTGCTCAGCTCATTCCCTCGATCGCCAGCAGCACGGGCGGCAACTCGCGCGGCTCCATCTGATTCGCAAGCGACGCCGCGAACGCGCCGATGGCCGCGTCATCCGCCTCAGCGAGGTCATGACCCGCACCATCCACGAGCTCGAGCGTGGGATCGTTGCCGGCATCGGCCAGGACCTGCACCAGGAGTCGGGACTCCGCTGGATCGGACCACGCGTCGCGTGATCCGTGCGCGACGACCACGTTCCGATGGAGCATGGTGGCCAGCGCCAGTGGCGGCGTGTGGAATGATTGCTCCCACGTCGCGAGGTTGAGCTCCTCACGGATGCCTCCCACGTCGACGGTCATCGTCGCTTCCCGCCGCTCCGCGCGCTCGATGAGCTCCTCGGCGTTGCGGTCCAGCGCGGCGACCAGCGGGTGTTGCCGATCCTGACCGGTGCGATCCCGTTCCGCGACGCCGCGACGCAGGATGTCCCGGTAGCTTCGAGCAGATGCGCCGATGAGGCCCAGCGCGCCGATCGCCGGGTCGCCGATCGCCACGCTCAGCGCGACGACAGTTCCCTCACCGTGCCCGACGATCGCGGTGCGACGCAGGTCGAGCTCGCGCCGCGAGCGCATGGCGCCGATTGCGTCGCGGGCATCGTCGATCCTGCTGAACAGGTCGCTCCTCTCCCAGCTGCCGTCCGACTCGCCGCAGCCGCGCGGGTCGTAGCGCAGGCTGGCCACGCCGCGCTCGACGAGGGCATCGGCCAGGCGGACGAAGAGGCCGTTGGGAGCGCCGGACGCTCGTGGCGCGAACCAGCCAGGGTGCGCCGCACGATCCCAGTCGCCATCGCGGGTGCGGGGCAGCCAGCTCGGCACCATCAGCACCCACGGCAGCCTGTCCTCCCCGTCCGGGAGGGTGAGCGTGGCGGCCAGCGACAGGTCGCCCGCACGGAAGCGCAGCTCGTCGATGCGTGGCATCGGGCCGATGGTACGCTCGAACGGCCCCATGACCCACGGCCAACCCGTCTTCAGCCCGACTCCCGAACCCGTTCCGTTCGCGCCGGATCCGCGCGCCGTGCTGCCGCACGCGGCGGAGGTGGTGGTGGTGGGTGGTGGCATGCTCGGCGCGTCTGCCGCGTATCACCTGGCGCGCGCCGGTATGCGTCCACTCCTCATCGAGGCCAACGCACCGGCCAGCGGAGCGTCCGGTCGCAATGCCGGGATGGCGCTCGCGGGGCTGGGCGGCCATTTCGGGCGCGTCAACAGCATCGTGCAGGACGTTGGCGGCCGCTCGATCCTCGATTACACGACCCGCTCGCTCGACATGATCGAATCATGGGATGCCGAGCTTCCGGGCGGACTGGAGTGGGACCGCTTCGGATCGCTCGACCTCGCCCTCGACGATGTTGAAGAGGCGCACATCCGTCACATGGCCGAGATCCAGGCTGCTGAGGGCCTCGAGGTACGCGTCGTCGACGACCGCGCGGAGCTCCGGGAGCTGGCCACCGGGCTCGCGACCGACGCGGTCCGCGCCGCGAAGTGGACAGCCCGCGACGCGAAGCTCAACCCGTTCCGGCTCTGCTACGCACTGCTCGAGGCGACCCGGGCGCTGGGTGGGACGGTGGTCACCGGCGTGCGCGTCGAACGGCTGCAAGCCAGCGGCGGGCGCGTGAGCGGCGTGTCGACGTCACACGGCGAGGTGGCGGCGGGCGCCGTGCTGCTCGCCACGAATGCGTGGACTCCGGCACTGGCGCCGCACCTCGCTGCCAATTTGACGCCGATCCGCGAGACGGTATGCGTGACCGAGATGCTCCCCGTGAGCATCGGCGCACCGGGCTTCGAGACGAACCAGTGCAACGAATACTGGCGGCAGATGCGGACCGGCGAAGTCGTCATCGGCGGGTATGCCGTCGCCGATGAGGGGATGGGCATCGGCTCGTACTCGACGCGCGTCCGGCCGCAGGTCGCGCCACGACTCGCCGAGCTGCTTGCCCGGCTGCATCCGGCGCTGCGCGACGCCCGGATCATCCGCTGCTGGGCCGGCCTGCTCGACTTCGCCTCGCTCGAGATCCCGATGGCCGGATCACTGCCGGCCGAGGATGGAACGCCGCTGCCCGGTGCCTTCGTGGCAGCCGGGCTCACCGGGCACGGCCATCCGTACGCGCCGATCCTGGGCCTGCTCCTCGCCGAGCTGATCGCGGAGAAGCAGGCGCGGACCCTTTCGCTGGCGCCGTTCGACCCGACGCGCTACGTCGGCGTCACGCACGCGCCGACCTGGCTCGACCCGTTCCGGGGAACCGAGGCACCGACACCGGAATATCGGTCAGAACCCGCCTGAACCGTCGGCTACGCAGGGAACGACCGATATTTCGGTCGCCCATCGGCGTGAATGCCGCGCCGACGCAGCTCACGTGCCGACGGTGAACCGATATTTCGTTCAGATCTAGCCTGAGCGAACTCTCCAGCCGGGAACGGTCGATATTTCGTCGATCAGCCCAGGAGCGGGCGCCAGGTTCCCAGCGCCAGGCTGGTCGCAACGGCACCAGCCGCCAAGGCGACGGCGCCGATGATCCATCCCCAATCGGAGATGCGCATGCGCTGTGGACGCGCCACGCTGCGGCAGGGCGACGCGCCGAAGCCGCGTGCCTCCATCGCCAGCGCCATCCGCGACCCGCGCCGAATCGCGCCGACCAACAGCGACAGCAGTCGACCGGCGAAGAGGCGGATGGCCGCAATCGGCGATCGACCAGCCTCGACGCCTCGCGCCCGTCGCGCCATGCCGAGAATCTGCCACTCCCGCGCGAGGAGCGGGAGCAACCGCAGCGCGGCAAGCACGCCGATGGCGAAGCGCGGCGACACCCTGAGCTGCTGCACCAGCGCATCCGCAATATCGACCGGATCGCTCGTGGCCGTGGCCAGCAACCCGGCCAGGACGATCGCCACGAGCCTCAGCGCCAGGCCGGCGCCATTGACGAGGGTATCCGCCCCGATCCGGAGTGGTCCGTAGTCGACGGCGGTCGGCCCCAGCTGCTCCCCCGCGAAGAGCACGTTGAAGACGCCGATCGAGACGGCGGCGACGCCGGCGGGCCAGGCACGGCCGAGAAGCGCGCGGGCCGACAGTCCCGAAACCGGCAGCAGCGCGACGAGTGCGACCAGCACCAGGCCCGCCGTCACGCCGTCGAGCGAGGCGAAGAGCGCGACGAGGATGACGAGTGCGGCGCCCAGCTTCGCCACGGGATTGGCACGTCCCAGGGGCGCGCCAGGATCGGGAATGATCGGTGTCAGGAGCCGCATCAGGCCGCGCGGCCCAGCCGGTATGTGCGATCAGCGAGTGCGTGGGCGAACGGCCGGTCATGGGTGACGAACGCGACCCCTCGACCCGAATCGCGCAGCGCCGCCAGGAGGTGGAGCAGCTCGCCCCAGGTGCGCCGGTCCTGTCCGAACGTGGGTTCATCGAGGACGAGGATCGACGGGGCCGCAGCCAGCGCAGTGGCCACCGAGAGGCGGCGCTTCTCGCCGCCGGACAAGGTGAACGGGTTCGCGGCCGCCAGGGAGGTCAGCCGCAGCCGCTCGAGCAGCTCGTCGGCGCGTCGGGCGGCTTCCTCTTCAGCGATGCCGGCCCGTCGTGGACCGAGCAGGAGCTCCTCGCGGACCGATCCGGTGAGGAACTGGTGCTCAGGATCCTGGAACACGGTGCCGATCCGGCGCACCAGCTCGCGCGCCGGCCAGTTGGCGATCGGTTCGCGGCCGTGTCCCGCAGAGAGCGCCTCGCCCGCCACCACCCGCCCGGTCCGCGGGGCGAGCAGTCCTGCCAGCATCAGCCCCAGCGTCGACTTCCCGCTCCCGTTCGGGCCGATGATCGCGAGCGCCTCGGCGGACCGCACCGACAGATCCACGCCGGTGACGGCGTCCACCTGCATCCCGGGATAGCGAAAGCCTGCGTGCTCGGCGATGACGAGCGTCTCCGGACGCGGTCGCTCGCGACGCGGAGGGGGCGCCGGCGGGCGGTCGGGTACCCAGACTCCGGCATCGGCAAGGCGCGCGCCGTGCTCCCGAAAGACCGAGCCCGGTTCGCCATCGGCGACGACCCCGCCACCGGCGGCGATGACGATGACGCGATCGACGAGCGACAGCGACTCATCGACCCGGTGCTCCACCAGGACGAGCGTCGCGCCAAGCCGCTCCACCACCCGCGCCAGGACAGATCGCACCTCGGCCGCTCCGCCCGGATCGAGACTTGCCGTCGGCTCGTCGAGCATGAGGAGGCCCGGTTGCAGGGCCAGCGTCCCGGCCAGTGCCAGGCGCTGCTGCTCGCCGCCCGACAGCGCGTGTGTGGGTCGGTCGCGCCCGTACGGAAACTCGACCGCCGCCAGCGCCGCGTCCACTCGCTGCCAGATGCCGTCGCTCGGCACGCATCGGTTTTCCAGGCCAAACGCGACGTCGTCGCCGGCGCGCCCCATCACGATCTGTGCCTCGGGATCCTGGAAGAGGAGGCCGGTCCGGTCGCGCGTCATCCGGGGATCGAGCCCGTCGACGAGGAGCGACCCCTCGGTCTCGCCGCCGCCCGTCGGATCGCGCAGGCCCGCAAGTGCCGTCAGCAGCGTCGACTTCCCGGCACCGGACGGACCGAGCAGCAGGACACGCTCGCCCGGCTCGATCGTCAGGTCGAGGCCACGCAGCGCCCAGTCGCGACGTCCCGGGTGTCGCACGCCCCAACCGCGAGCCTCGATCCGCGCCGGTCGCGCCACCTCCCGCATCGGCGCATTGTGGGCGCTCCGCGAGTCAGACTTCGCGCTGTTCGCGTCCCACCGCGAAATCACGAAGGACGCCGGCGGCAATGAGCGCGCGCAGCAGCAGCCATGAGCCGATGCCGGCCACGATCACGCCGCTGACGACGGTGGCCGAACCGTACACGGTCCAGAAGGCGGTGCCCGTCTCGGGGTAGTAGAGGACAACGTCGTGCACCGTGGCAGCGAGCCCGGCCAGGGCACCAGCCAGCATCGCGAACGGCAGGTTCCAGCGCCGATAGAGACCGAGGGCGAACCCCAGCTCGGCACCGGCTCCCTGGATGGCCCCCGAGATGAGCGCATCGGCGCCGTACGGTGAACCGAGCAGGACCGATACGGCCGCCGAGACGAGCCCTCCGAAGATGGCGGCACCGGGCCTGCGCACGATGAGCGCGACGAGCACTCCGGGCAGAAGCCAAACGCCGTACATGATCGCTTGGGCAGGCGGCAGGGCCACGAAGATCGGTCCGGTCGCGGCGTACAGCGCATTCCAGGCAAGGAACACGATGCCGAAGGCGACGGCGATGACCGCCGCGACGACGATGTCGACGATTCGCCAGGGTTTGTCGTTGTTGATGGTGGTCATGAGTCGTGTCCTCTCCATGCTGTCTCCACGACGAGGAGCGAGCCCTCGCTGATCTGGACCGATGCCGGTGTGCTGATGACCTCGTTCGAAAGGCCGCGCGAGCGCCCCATCTCGAGCTTCGCCGCATCGAGCGGCCAGCGCAGGCCCCCGGTCGTGACGCCGCCGGCGTTGCCACCGACCGGCAGAAGCGTGACGAGGTCCCCGACAGATCCGCCGAGAACCATCCGCTCGCCCGGGTGGACCGCGCGCACGCACGTCCCGCCGCGCACGGCTCGCAGGTCGCGCCCGGCCAGGGCCGCATCGGCGAGGAGGAGCAGGTTCGCCAGCTCGTGGTCGAGCCGCTCGCCGCCCATCGCCCCGAGCAGGACGACCGCCGTGCCGCCGGCGTCGAACGCCGCCGCGACCGCGAGCTCGGTGTCAGAGGCACCCTTGTCGATCGGATGACGCTCGACACGCGTGCCGCCGGCCCCGAGCCGATCGACGAGCAGCGCATCGACCGAGTCGAGGTCGCCGACGAGCAGGTCGGGCCGACGACCGAGGCGATCGAGCGATCCGGCGCCGCCGTCCGCGGCAATGACAAGGTCGGCATCCTCGAGCCAGGCGACATCGGACCCCTCGAGCTCACCGGATGCGACCACCACCACCTTCATCGGCTCCTGCATTGCTCCTTGCCATATCGGTCCGGGAAACGACGGACGCGCGACCAAGAGTCGTTGCTTCAAGGGCGCGCAGCGGCGGGTGCTGCTTCGACTTCCTTCGCCGGCATGATCCGGATCAGGTTCGAGGGTCTGCGAACGCATCGGCGTCGCACTCTCAGCGCTTGTCGCGCTCCCCTGTCGTTTCTGGATTGTGTGATCAGCCTAGCACGCGCCCTATCATCGGTCGATGACCCTCGGATTCGCATTTGCCGCGATGGTCGTCGCCGGCGTTGTGCTGACGATCTCGTCGCTCCTCGTTCTTCGTGCCGGCGGAGCCCATCCGGCTGCGGCTCGCCGCCTGGCGGGTCCGCGAGAGGTGAAGGTCGGACGGTTGCTCGACACCGATACGCTGCCGGAGCGCCCCGTACGGGTGGTCGGGCGCATTCGTTGCCGCGATCCGCTCGAGATGGGAGACGGTGAGCGCCTCGTCGCGTTCCATCGGGATGTCGAGGTTCGGATCGATGGCGCGTGGCGCACCGTCGAACGCCTGCGTGAGTCGCGATCGTTCGACCTGTGGGATCACGATGGGTCGTTGAGCGCGGATCCGTCCAACGCGGCAGAGCCGCTCATCGTCATCCCGAAGGTGTGGCGGGGAGACGCCTCCGAGCTGGAGGAGCCCCATGCCTCGTCGGTGGCGCGGCTGGCCGAACGACGTGGACCGATCACCGAGGCACGGGCAATCACCCGCAGCATCAATGTCACGGATCGGCTCCTGCTGCTCGCCCGTGCTGAGCGTGACGGGTCCGGTCGCCCACGCCTGGTGCCGCCGGACGGCGGCTTCCTCATGACCAACCTGGAACTCGACGATGCGATGCGGCTGCTGGGCGGGCGTCACCATCGCCTGGCGTCGGCCGCCATCATCGGGCTGGCCGTATCGGTCGCGCTGCTCTGCGTCGGCGGCATTGGTGCCCTCCTGACCGCCGTCC
>JACDBZ010000299.1 GCA_013694645.1 Chloroflexota bacterium | reverse complement strand
CCGGTCTCCGCCAGGCGGCGGCGAATGCGGCCGCTGAGTCCCGCGAGGAGCGGGACCGAGGCCAACTGCTGCTCGAGCTCCACCGGCGTGATCCTCCGTGCGCTGCATTGCCATTCGGCGTGAGAGTCGCATCCTACCGCGCATCTATCCGTTCTGGCGCGGCCCGGCTGCGTCCAGGAGATCGGCGCGAGCGAGCGAGCGTTCGCGCCGACGGAGCTGGATCGTTCGGATCTCGCTCGGTCCGAGGTCGAGCCGGAGCGAGCCCCCTGCACCGACGTCCAGCGAGGCGCCTGCCAGGCCCCGCAGGTCGGTGTCCCTCGCCTCCTCGATCTCCCCCGCCAGGAGGGCAACCCGCGGATCCGTGGCGAGGTTCACGATCCGCGCCTCGAGCCACCCGCCCTCTCGGCGTCGCAGCGACGAGAGCACGACCCCATCTCCGTCCAGCCGCAACGCGTCAGCCCCCGCCTGATCCGGCGGCCATGCCGTGTCGGCACCGGCTGCGCCATGGGCCACCAGAAACGAATGCCGGTATCGCTCGGCCGCCACCACCACGCCGCCTTCGAGCCAGTCGTCTCCGTGCGGATAGAGGCCGAAGTCGAAGCGCCAGCGGCCGCGCATCTGGCCGTTCGGAATCGCAATCTCGGGACCGGCCGGGTCCTGCCGGTACGGATTGTCGTTGCGGCTGATGAGGCCGGTCGAGCGCAGGGCGGTGATTGCAAGCTCGCGACCCGACGTGGCGTGCGCCGAATCGGTGAGCTCGTACTCCGCCACATGGCCGAGCAGGACGGCCAGCCCACCGGCATCGACCCAGCCATGCGCCGGGTAGGTTGCGACGGGCTCCTCGTGATAGCCGCCCTCGCCGATCATGCCGCGCTCAACGACCGCAAACTGGCCCTCGGCATGCGACACGTCGGCTCGACGAGGCAGCGGAGCATGGAGTCGGACGCGATGATCGTCCGACTGGTTATCGAATGCGAGGCCGATCCTGACGAATGGCTCATCGGCGCGCAGCTCGATCTGCATGGTGACGGACGTCGACTGCATGTCGGTCGTTCGCGCCGATCCGTCCGCGGCCATGCCACGCGGCCAGTCGTATCGGCGAGTGACCGTCAGCCCTCCACGCACCGGTCCGATACGATCGACCCTCACCGTGACCGAAGACGGTGCGTCGACGATGACCTCGGACGCCGGCGGACCATAGTTGTACGAGTCGCCGAAGTCGCCGCCGTCCACGATTCGGCCGATCCCGTCGGCGACGGCGCTGCCGTCCGCGGTCTCGATCCGGATCGTTCCGTCGTCGCGCACCCCGATCGTCACCAGGTCATTCGTCATGGTGCGGCCGGCAGCCTCCACGCGGACCGGGTTGATCGGCCGACTGCTGCCCTCGACCGCCCGGGCAGAGGTCCAACCGAGCGCAGGTGCCGTGACCGACGCGGCCAGCGTCCGCCGCGCGCGGGCGATGATCCTGATTCGCCACGTCTCGTCGGGCTCGGCGCGCATGGTGGTGATGACGGCCGCGCGCAGGCCGTCCACGTCGAGCCATGCCGGATCGGGATCCGCGTCGACCTCGAACGTGATCGTGCGTCCATCAACCCGGTACCCGTTCCACGCGTGATCGAACACTTCTCGTCCGTGGAAGCGACGGAAGAGCTCGGCGACCTCGTCACCGCGCAGCGAGATGTCGAGCAGGATGGGTTCCTTGCGGCTCAGCTCCTGGGTGCCCACGCGGCTGCCGTCCGGAAGCTCGAGCGAGACCGAGTCCCATGTCTCCGGGATGAGCAGCTCGGTCTCGACGAGCCCCGGCCGGGCAGTTGGAGAGGGATTGACGATGGCGACGGCGTCGCGCGGCACGGTGCGCGCGATCGTGGCGGCCGCACGCCTGGTCAAGGTGGAGGCGATCTGCTCCGCCTCCGCGAAGCGTACGAGCACCTGGCTCGCGACCGGGTCGACGCTGCAGCCGCAGATCGAGTCGTGCGCGCTGTTCTCGACGACCCTTCGCCATGCCAGGGCCAGGAACGGAGCGGGCCATGTCTCCGCTGCGACATGCAGAGCGCTCAGCGGCTCCGCATAGCGCTCGAGAAGCGTCTCGGCGCGGCCGGCCGCCTGCTTGATGTCGATCCGCGCGCTCGCCACGCCCATGAGCACATTGGCCCGCGACCCGGACCGCATCTCGCCGCGCCAGCACGGGCCATCGGGCGTCAGCGGCGGTGCCTGCGCCAGGTAGTGCGACAGCGTGCTGATCCGCATGTTCGACGCCTCGTGGACCTCGTTGAGGCGGCTCACCAGCGCGGCAAGCTCGGGAACCGGCGCGGTGTGGTCGGTGCCGTACATGGCAAGCACGGGGTCATCGCCGAACCATGGGCGCGCCCATGCGCCGAAGCGCGCCGCCGCCGCGTCGAGACGATCCGGATCCGCGAACATGCCGGCGGCATTTCCGTAGCCGGATGGCATGTATTCGGCGCGCACCCAGGACCCGTCGGGGCTCTCCCACCGGAACGCATGGCGATCGATGGCTGCCGGTACGCCGCGCCACACGACCGCATCGGCCAGGCCAGCACGTCGAAGGATCTGCGGCATCTGGGCAACATGGCCGAACATGTCGGGAAGGTAGCCGACGTGCATCGGCTCACCGAAATCCGTCGCGCGCGCCCAGCCCATCTCGAGATTGCGGACGAGGGTCTCGCCGCTGACGAGAAACTCATCCATGAGGATCTGCCACGGGCCGATGGCCAGCCGTCCGCTGGCGATGTGCCGCTTCAGGCGCTCGTGTTGTTCGGGCCTGATCTCGAGGTAGTCGTCGATCGTCGCGAGCTGGCCGTCGAGCGTGAACGCGAACGCATCGTCCGCCTCCAGCATCTCGAGGACGCGGTCGACCAGGTCGACCAGCTGCATCCGGAAGCTCTGAAAGGG
>JACDBZ010000305.1 GCA_013694645.1 Chloroflexota bacterium | reverse complement strand
GCCACATGGGAGAAGGGCACCTGCCGGTGCTGGTCGACGAGGTTCTCACCTCGTTGGCCGTCGGTGCCGGCAGCTCCGTGGCTGATTGCACCGTCGGCGGCGGTGGGCACGCCGAGCGGCTGCTGGAAACCACGTCTCCGGGTGGCCGCCTGCTTGGCATCGATGCCGATCGGGCGGCCATCTCGGAGGCGAAACGCACCCTCGGGCGCTTCGGCGCGCGCGTCACGCTGCGCCAGGCCAATTTCGAATCCATTTACGACGTCGCCACCGAGACCGGCGCAGCACCACTCGACGCGGTGCTCTTTGACCTCGGTCTCAGCAGCTATCAGCTCGCTGACCCCGATCGCGGCTTCAGCTTTGCGGCCGATGCGCCGCCGGACATGAGATTCGATGAAACGAGTGGTCTATCGGCCCTTGAGCTCATCCAGCGCTCCTCGGAACGAGAGCTCGCCGGAATTATCGCGACGTTTGGTGAAGAGCGCCGTGCAGGCCGCATCGCGAAGGCGCTCGTGGCGGCGAGTGCGGAGGGCCGGCTTGTGACCGCCGCCGATCTTGCCGCCGTCGTTGCCGCGGCAGCCCCGGTGCGCCGCGGGAGTGCGGATGCCGGGCGAATCCACCCGGCGACTCGAACGTTTCAGGCCCTGCGCATCGCCGTCAATCGGGAGATCGAGGTTCTCTCCGCCGGCCTGGCGGGAGCGCTGGCGGCGCTGCGGCCCGGTGGGCGGATGGCCGTCATCAGCTATCACAGCCTCGAGGACCGCATCGTGAAGCGATTCATCGTGCGCGAGAGTCGCGACTGCATCGAGGAACCCCTGCCACCGGCCTGCACCTGTGGTCATCGCGCGCAGTTGCGCGCCGTCACGAAGGGCGTCATCACCGCGGGCCACAACGAGGTCCGGCGGAATCGCCGCGCGCGCAGCGCGAAGCTGCGCGTCGCCGAGAAGCTGGCGTGAGCCGAGCGAAAGAAGGAGGGTCACCCATGAGCAAAGGACGTTCTCGCCACCAGGCCAGCCGGCGCCGCATGTACTCGGCGCGCCAGCGGGACCTGCGTGCGCGCCGGGTGCATGCCGTGAGCGAAGAGCAGTACTGGATGAGCGACGGCGTCGCGGCCATCGAGATCGAGGAAGGCCTCGATTTCGAGGCGCCGACCAGCTTCACTGCCTCGGCGCGCGACCGCGCGACCGCGGCCTAGTCACCGAACGGCACGGGCGAGCAGATGGCCATCACCGGCGCACGACCCGCGACGAACCCGTGGTTTCTGGGCCGTCGGGCCATGCCTCGTCGGCGAACACGCCCGGAGCCGGCGCGCCGCGCCAGGCGGCATTCGGCCGATCGGCGAGCCGCGTCGCGAATCGACATCCGCGTGCTGCTCGTGGCGATCGTGGTCGCCGCGGGCCTCGCACTCTTCTACCTGAGCCAGTCGACCCGCGTTGCTGCGACCGGATACGAGATCGACGCGCTCGAGGCGACGCTCTCTCAGAGACACGCTGATCAGCAGCAGCTGATCTGGGCGGTCGGCCAGGCGCGGTCGCCCGCAGAGATCACCCAGCGTGCGAGGGCGGAGCTGCAGCTCGTGCCACTCGAGGACGGCGCGGTGACCTTCGCCTCGTCCGCCAGCCAACCTGCGGATTGACCTAGCCCCGCGGCCGAATGGCGGCCGTCGCACGGAGACCAACATGCTCGCCAGGACCGACAGTCGTGCCCGCGCCTTGGTCCTTCTGATCGTCGTCACGCTGGTGGCGATGGCGGTTGGCGGACGCCTGGTCTGGTGGCAGGTTGTCGAGCGCGAATGGCTCGAGACCATGGCGCTCCACCAGCTGGCCCAGGAGCAGACCATCCCGGCGGAGCGCGGCGAGATCACCGACCGCAATGGCGAGCTGCTGGCCACCTCGGTCGAGGTGCAGTCGGTGTTCGTCACCCCGCCGTCGATCGACGATCCCGGCCTCGTGTCCGCACTGCTGGCATCGGCGCTTGACATGCCGGCTGCCGACGTTCGAGCGCGGCTCGAAACCGATCGCAGCTGGGTCTTTCTCAAGCGCCGCGTCTCGGCCGACGTGGCCGAGCGCATTCGGACGCTCGACATTCGTGGGGTCGGCCTCATCCCGGAGACGAAGCGTGTCTACCCGGTCACCGGCGCGACGGCGGACACGACGCTCGCAGCCCAGGTGCTCGGTTTCGTCGACAACAGCGGCGCTGCCTCCTACGGAGTCGAACAGGCGGAGGACGCGGTGCTCGCCGGCACACCGGGAGAGATCGCGGCCCAGGAAGACGTCATCGGCCGCCGGATCGCGGATTCGGTGACCCTTCTTCGGGAGCCTATCGACGGACGCGACCTGCGGCTGACGATCGATGCGGGCGTCCAGCACCTGCTCGAGCAGAAGATGTGGGCAACCTACAAGGCCAACCGCGCCGCGGGAGCGACCGGCGTGATCATGAATGCCGAGACGGGTGCGATCCTGGGTATGGCCAGCTTCCCGTCGTACGACGGCAACCAGTTCGCCAGCACCGATGGCCAGCTCTTCGCCAACCCGGCTGTCTCACGGCAGTACGAGCCCGGATCGGTGATGAAGGCGTTCACCATCGCCGCGGCCCTGGACGCCGGCGCGATCACCACCAGGGATACCGTCGAGGACGACAACAACCTGCGGATCGGCCAGATCCGCATCCAGAACGCGGACCGCGGCACGTCGCCGTACGGGCATGGGCTGATCACCCCGTCCGATGTCCTGGCACTGTCGAACAATGTCGGCGCCGCGAAGATCGGCCTCGAGCTGGGCGGGGACGGGCTCTATGACGCCTTCCGACGCTTCGGGTTCGGGTCACCAACGGGCATCGAGCTGACGGGCGAGCAGAGCGGCGTGGTCTGGCATCCGGATGACGCGTCGGGCGACCTGACGACTGCCCAGAACGCCTTCGGCCAGGGCCTGAGCCTGACTGCGGTCCAACTGGTCGCCGGCTACGCGGCATTCGCGAACGGCGGTAGCCTGGTCACACCTCACGTCGTGGAGGGCTGGACCGACCCGGACGGTACCTACCACGCGGTCGATCAGCCGCCGGGCGAACGGATCATGCGGCCCGAGACGGCCGCCACGATGGTCGACCTGCTGACGAACGGCGTCGACAACGGCATCGCCGAGGGCGCGTCGATCCCGGGTTACACCGTGGCCGGCAAGACGGGTACCGCCCAGATCGCAGGGCCGGTGCAGGTGAAGAACGCCGAGGGCGATATGGTTGAGCGCTGGCAGTACATCGCCGGCTGGGTCGATTCGAGTTTCGTCGGAATCCTCCCGGCGGGCGAGACGAAGCTCGCGACCCTGATCCTCATCCACCGACCGGCGGGTGCCGGTGGACCGCAGATGCCCGAGCGCCCGGAGTCGGTGTACGCCGACTTCATGCCCCAGGTTCTCGACTACCTGGCCATGCCGCCGGACCGCCCCGCGCAGCCGGTCGCCCTCCCGTGAGGCTGCTAGACTCGCCCGTAGTCCGCAGCGTGGTACGAGTGCCTCCCACGATCCATCTCGATGACGTGCTGGCCGCCACCGGTGGTCGCCTCGAGCGACCGACCTCGGTTGCCTCGATCACCGGGGCCAGCGTCGACTCCCGTCGCGTGACCCCCGACAGTTGTTTCGTCGCTCTTCACGGTGAGCGAGTCGACGGCCATCACTTCGTCCTCGACGCGCTCCGGGCTGGCGCGCGGGCGGCCCTGGTGACGCGACCCGTGAAGCTTCCGCCGGACGTGGACGCGGCCGTCGTGATGGTCGCCGATCCGCTGATTGCGCTCCAGCAGCTGGCGGCCTGGTGGCGGCTCCGCCACGACGTGCGCGTCGTCGGGATCACGGGATCCACCGGCAAGACGATCGCCAAGGAGATGGTCGCCGACGTCCTGTCCCGCACGCTGCGTACCCTCCGCAACGAGGGGAATCTCAACTCGGAGACGGGCCTCCCGATGACCCTTCTGCGGCTGACACCGGAGCACGAGGCCGCCGTGCTGGAGATGAGCATGTACACGGTCGGCGAGATCGAGCGGCTCGCGGAGATCGCAAGGCCCGAGGTCGGCGTCGTGCTCGCCGTGCACCCCGCCCATCTGGAACGCGCCGGCAGCATCGAGCGGATCGCCCAGGCAAAGGCCGAGCTGCCGATGGCGCTCCCGCGTGACGGGCTTGCCGTCCTGAACGCGGATGATGCGCGCGTCGAGCCGATGCGCCAGGTGACGCGCGCCAGGGTGCGGACCTTCGGCCTCGGCTCGCGAGCTGACATCCGCGCGGAGGGCGTGGTATCGCGCGGGCTCGAAGGGACCGAGTTCACGCTGCGCGCGCCGTGGGGCTCACGACGCGTGCTGAGCGCGACCCCCGGACGTCACCTCGTCCCGCATCAGCTGGCAGCCGCGACGGTCGGCGAATGGTTCGGGGTCCCGCTCGACGAGGTCATCGCCGTCCTCGCTGACGGGAGCCACGCGCCGCACCGCATGGACCTCGTCGAAGCCGCCTCCGGCGCGCGACTGGTGGACGATACGTACAACGCCTCCCCGATCAGCACGGTGGCCGCGCTGGACTTTCTGGCCGAGACGCCGGTTCCGGCCGGCCGTCGCCGGATCGCGGTCCTCGGCGACATGCTCGAGCTGGGGCCGGACGAGGAGCGACTGCATCGTGAGATCGGCGTTCGGGCTGCCGCAGCCTGTGACGGGCTGGTGACGGTCGGGGACCGGGGCCGATGGATCGCGGAGGGAGCTCGGGCGGCGGGTGCCACCGCCGTGGTGATGGCGGGCGACGCCGAAGAGGCGGCGGAGAGGCTCGAGCGGGAGCTGGCTCCCGGCGTCGGCGACCTCGTGCTCCTCAAGGCCTCGCGCGGCATCCGTCTCGAGCGCGCCGTCGAGCTGCTGCGGGCGGGGGGCGCCCAGCGATGACGCTCGTCCAGGTCGTGGTCGCACTGCTGCTGGCGTTCATCGGCATGGTCCTGCTGGCCCCGATCTACATCAATCTTCTCGGGCGCCTTGGCATCGGCAAGCAGATCCGCAGCGACGGGCCGGAGGCGCATTTCGGCAAGGCGGGGACGCCGACGATGGGCGGAATGCTGATCGTGGGAGTGGTCCTGTTCCTGGCGATGGCCCTCCGCATCGAGGACGTCGACACGCTCACGCCGATGCTGGCGCTGGTCGGCGTCGGCATCCTCGGCGCAATCGATGACTTCGTGAACATCCGGTCGGGCGTCGGCATGCGCGGGCGATGGAAGCTGGCGTGGCAGACGATCGTGGCGATTCTCGCCGGGTTCTACATCCAGCGCCACTTCGATATCACCGGCATCAACGTTCCGGGACTCGGCGAGGTGGTCATCGGCCCGGTCCTGTTCATCCTGTTCGTTTCATTCGTCATCGTTGGCGCCAGCAACGCGGTCAACCTCACCGACGGCCTCGACGGCCTGGTGGGAGGCGTGCTCATCTTCAGCTTCGTCGCATACCTGCTGATCGCGCTCTACGACCTGCCGGGCCGCGGTCCGCAGCCGAACCTGGCCGTGTTCTGCGCGCTCGTCATCGGCGCTCTGATGGGATTCCTGTGGTTCAACGTGCACCCGGCGCAGCTCTTCATGGGCGACTCTGGCGCCCTCAGCCTTGGTGCGACGCTTGCGGTGGTAGCCACCATCACCACCCAACTGCCGCTGCTTGCCATCATCGGTGTGGTGTTCGTGGCGGTCATCATGAGCGTCGTGCTCCAGGTCCTCAATTACCGGTTGCGCGGCCGACGACTCTTCCGCATGGCGCCGCTCCATCATCATTTCGAGCTGATCGGTTGGGCCGAGGAGAAGATCACGCTGCGCTTCTGGATCGTGGCGGCGCTCGCCGGCCTGCTCGGCGTGAGCATCTTCGTCGTCGGCGTGACAGGCATCCAGATGCCCCGATGATGACAAGGCCCCGTGTGCCGATCCGGACCGCAGAGGATCTTCGCGGCCGCCGCACGGTGGTGCTCGGGCTGGCCCGATCGGGGGTCGCTGCCTGCCGCTTCCTGGCCGATGCGGGCGCCGTTGTGGCCGCCTATGACCGTCGCCCGGCATCGGAGCTGGCCGATGCGGTAACTGCGCTCGGTGCTCGCCCCGTTCGACTGGCGCTCGGTGTCGACGAGCTGGCTGCCGTTGTCCTCCTGCAGGATGCCGATCTCCTCGTCACCAGCCCATCGGTCTCACCGCGATTCAGCACCACCGACGCGTGGCTGCGTGATGCGCTGATCGCAGCGGAGGCGCGCGGTGTCGAGCTGGTGAGCGAGGTCGACCTGTTCCTGCGCCTGACGCGCGCGCGCGTGCTCGGCGTGACGGGCACGAAGGGCAAGACGACGACGGCGTCGCTGGTGGCCGCCATGCTCGGGCGCGCCGGCCTGCCACACGTGCTGGGCGGGAATATCGGGACGCCGCTCATCGAGCGCGCCCTCGAGCTCGGGCCTGACGATTGGGCGATCCTCGAGCTGAGCGAGCTCCAGCTGCCGACGATCACGCGCGGTGCCGACGTGGCGCTCTTCACCAACATCGGTGAGGACCACCTGGACCGGCACGGGACGGTGGAGGCGTATCGTGCGGTGAAGGCGCGCCTGGCCGAGCTGACTGCGCCGACCGGCCGGATCGTGCTGAACCATGACGATCCTGGCTGCCGTGCCGTGGGCGACCGTCTCCCGCCGGCAAGCGTGGCCTGGTACGGAATCGGAGAGCCGCGGCGAGGTCGGGTCGAGGCCTGGATCGACGATGAGGGGTGGGTCGTCGTGGCGGGGGAGCGGTTGCTGTCCGCCGGCGACGTCCCGCTTCCCGGGCTCCACATGCTGAGCAACGTGCTCTGCGCGTCGCTCGGCGCGTTCCTGGCCGGAGCGGAGGGGGTAGTTATTGCTGAAGCGATCCGCGGATTCGAGGGCGTTCCACACCGGCTCGAGCTCATCGCCGAGCGTGACGGCGTGCGCTGGATCAACGACTCGCAGGCGACCATCCCGGCTGCCGCGATTGCTGCGCTCGAGGCGTTCGACGCGCCGATCATCCTCATCAGCGGCGGCAAACATAAGGGTCTCGCCTACGACACCTTCGCTGACGCGGTGGCGGCGCACGCACGGGCGGCTGTCCTCATCGGCGAGACGGCGGACGAGCTGGCCGCGCAGATAGGCGGCCGAGTCCCGGTCGAGCGTGCTTCGGACATGGAGGCCGCGGTCGCGGCCGCCGCCTCCCTGGCTCGAGCGGGGGATGTGGTGCTGCTCGCTCCGGCCGCCGCCAGCTTCGACATGTTCGCGGACTACGCCGCGCGCGGCGATGCGTTCCGGGCCGCGGTCGATGAACTGACGGACGGTCGATGAGCGTCGCGGCTGCAACGATGACCAGCCGTCGGACGGCGGTGCGCGGCGGTGTGCGCCGGGAGCGCCACGAGCCGGCATACGCGCTCCTGCTGGCGGTAATGGCCCTCACGGCCATCGGGATCGTGATGGTCTATTCGGCCTCGAGCGTGCGGTCCTATTTCAACAGCGCGGATCCGGCGGCGCAGGGACTCGAGCAGATCGTGTGGGCGGTGCTCGGGCTGACGGGACTGCTGGTTGCGAGTCGGGTCGACTTCCGCCACCTTCGGTACCTGGCCATTCCGACCTTCGTGATCACGCTGGCCCTGCTGGTGGCCGTTCTCATTCCCGGCATCGGCTCGGAGATCAACGGCTCGCGTCGCTGGATCGTCGTCCCCGGGGTCGGATCGCTCCAGCCTGCCGAGTTCGCGAAGCTGGCGGTCGTCCTCTACCTCGCGCACTGGCTGGACCGGCGCGGGAAGGAGGCCGCATCGCTCTGGAACGGGCTCGTCCCGTTTGCCCTGCTGATCCTGCCCGGCTTCGTCCTGATCGCCATGGAGCCGGACCTCGGGACGGCGGGCGTCTACGTCGTCGCCGCCGGCAGTGTCTTCTTCATGGCGGGAGCGAACCTCCTGTACATCGGCGCAATCGGATCGGCCGTCCTCGCTGCGGCGTGGATGATGGTGACCAGCACGAGCTACCAGATGCAGCGGATCCAGAGCTTCCTGGACCCGTTCGGCGATCCACTCGGGGCGGGCTACAACAGCGTCCAGGCCCTGTTCGCACTGGCGCTGGGAGGCGTCACCGGGCTCGGCCTTGGCGAGAGCAAGCAGAAATACCTCTACCTGCCGGCACCGTCGACCGACTTCATCTTCGCCATCATCGGCGAGGAGTGGGGACTGGTCGGGACCCTGACGGTGGTGGCGCTCTTCGTCGTGGTCGCCTACCAGGGATACCGGATCGCGATCACCGCCCCCGACACGTTCTCCGGACTGCTGGCCTGTGGAATCACGACATGGCTCGTCGTCCAGGCGCTGATCAACATGATGGTCGTCACCGCGCTCATGCCGGTGACCGGCATCCCACTTCCATTCATCAGCGCCGGTGGTTCGGCGTTGACCATCAACCTCGTTTCGGTCGGCATCCTGCTGTCGATCAGCCGCGAGACTAGTCAGACAGGATCATTGCGCGATGCGGTATTCGGTATCGGGCGGCGGGACCGGCGGGCACATCTACCCCGCGCTGGCCGTCGCGCGGGCACTGCGCGACGCTCGGCCCGGCGGTGAGCTCGACTACATCGGCGGTGTGCGCGGCTTCGAGCGCAGGCTCGTTGCCGATCACGCGATGCGTGGGCAGCTTCGCTATCACGAGCTCATCGTGCGGTCGCTGCGCTCGGCGGGACTGTCGGTCCATACCGTTCTCGATCCGGCTCGGCTCGCGGCATCGGTGCCACAGGCGTGGTGGCTGCTCGGCCGCCTGCGACCAGCGGCCCTCTTCACGACCGGTGGCTACCTCGCCCTGCCGCTGGTGTTCGCCGCCCGGGCGCGCGGCGTTCCGACCCTGGTCTGGGAGGGCAACGTGCAGCCGGGGCGCGCGACCCGCGCCATCGGCCGCTTCGCCACCCGGGTGGCGGTCAGCTTCCCGCCGACACTCGAGGCATTCCCCGGCAACAGCTTCGTCTCCGGCACGCCCATCCGCTCGTTCGAAGGGATCGACCGCGGCGCGGCCCGCCACTCGTTCGGGCTCGATCCAGGGGATCGTCTGCTGGTGGTCTTCGGTGGGTCGCAGGCGGTGGCACGCATGAATGCGGCCGTCGTCGGGGCCCTGCCGCAGCTCGCCGTCGACTGGCACGTTCTGCACGTGGCAGGCGAGGACGGCATGGCCGATGCCGGCGCTGCGCGACAGGCGCTGCCCGATGCGCTCCGGTCGCGGTACACCGCCGAGCCCTTCCTGACCGACCGCATGGCCGACGCGCTGGTTGCCGCGGATCTCGTCGTTGGTCGAGCGGGATCGTCGACCTGCGCCGAGCTCGCCGCGGCCGGCGTCCCATCGATCCTGGTTCCGTACCCGTACGCCGGCGCCCATCAGCGTTACAACGCGCGCTACCTCGTGGACGAGGGCGCCGCCGTTGAGCTCCCGGATGACGAGCTCACGGCAGCGCGTCTGCTGGCCGAGACGGGGGCGCTGCTCGACGACGATCGCCGCCGCGCGATGGCCGGTGCGGCGCGCCGTCTCGGCCTTCCGCACGCCGCCCGCGTTCTCGCCGATGAGCTCGTGGCGCTCGCGGAGGGCGGTCCGCTGCCGTCGACCCTCTCGTCGTGATGGCCTCGGCCCGTCGTTCGGGTTCGCTGGCGGAGCAGCTCCTGCTGCTCGATCGGCTGGCGGAGGAGCGTGGGATCCGTCTGGAACCCGATGTCCCGCTCGGCCCCCTGACAACCCTCCGGGTGGGCGGCGCAGCCGATCGGCTGACGACGGCGACAACAGCAGACGAGCTGGTCGCGGCGCTCAACGTGGCGCACGGCGCCGGCGTGCCGGTTGCGGTGCTGGGCAAGGGCAGCGATATCGTCGTGGCGGATGCCGGGATCCGCGGCCTGGTCATCAGGAACCGCGCGGATGACATGGAGATCGACGGCGATCTCGTGCGGGCCGCGTCGGGTGCCGCCATGGCGACCCTCGTCAAGCGTTGCACGGCGGCCGCGCTGACGGGTATCGAATTCGGAATCAGCATCCCGGGCAGTGTCGGTGGTGCCATCTGGGCGAATGCGGGGGCGCACGGCGGAGAGATGAGGGACGTCGTGCTCAGCGTCGACGCATGGAGCGCGGCCAGCGGTGTCGTGACGCTTGAGAACGCCGGATGTGCGTTCCGCTACCGCGACTCGCGGTTCAAGGCGAGCGGCGAGATCGTGCTCGGGGCGGTCATCGGGTTGGCGGGTGGCGACGGCGTGGACATCGCGGCGCGCGTCGCCGCCAACCAGGCGCAGCGCGCGGCGACCCAGCCGCTTGCCGATCAGAACGCGGGCAGCGTCTTCCGCAACCCACCTGACGACCATGCGGGCAGGCTGATCGATGCCGCAGGCCTGAAGGGATACCGGATCGGAACCGCCCAGGTGAGCACGCTGCACGCGAATTTCATCGTTCTCGATCGCGGCGGATCGGCGGCCGACGTCCGCTCGCTGGGCGACCACGTTCGAAGCGTCGTGGCCGATACGCACGGCGTCGAGCTCCAGTATGAGATCGAGTTCGTCGGCGAGTGGGGCCGCGAAGTGGCCGGCGCATGAACGATCGACGCCTGCGGGTCGGTATCTTCGCCGGCGGTCGTTCGGCCGAGCACGAGGTCAGCGTTGCCTCGGCCGAATCCGTGCTTCGGGCCATCGACCGCAGCCGCTTCGAGCCGTTTCTCGTCTACATCGATCGCGAGGGCCGCTGGCTGTTGCCGAGCGGGCCCGCGCCGGAGCTGGGATCGCGATCGCTGGCCGGCATCCTCGGCGCCCTGACGCCCGCGGAGGAGGTTGAGCACCTGCGGAGCCACCACGACGCGCTCCTGCCCGTGAGTGCCGATCCTCGGGCGGTTGCGCCGCCCGTTGCGGTGCGGTCGCTGGCCGACGCCATCGACGTGGCGTTCCTGGTGGTTCACGGCCCGTACGGTGAGGACGGCACCCTCCAGGGGTTTCTGGAGCTGGCCGGAATACCGTACGTGGGTGCGGGAGTGCTGGCCAGTGCGATCGCCATGGACAAGGTCGTCTTCAAAGATCTCATGCGCGGGCACGACCTGCCCGTCGTCGAATCGGTCTGGTTTCGTCGTGCGGCCTGGGAGCGTCAGCCGGCACACGTGGTGCGCGAGGCGGCGGAGACGATCGGCGATCGAGCGGTCGTCAAGCCGGCCCGGCTCGGCAGCAGCGTGGGGATGAGCCTCGTTCATACCGCAGACGAGCTGCCCGACGCCCTGGCAGAGGCCTTCAGCCATGACAGCAAGGTGATCGTCGAGCGCTACGTGGAGAATGCGAGGGAGCTCGAGTGCGGCGTCCTGGGCAATGACGATCCGATCGTCTTTGAGCCCGGCGAGGTGCGCTCCTCGCACGAGTTTTACGACTACGAGGCGAAATACGTGGAGGGGTTGGCCTCGGTCGAGCCGCGCGCGCATGTCGATGCCGATCTGGCAGCGCGACTGAAGGAGCTCTCGCTGGCGGCGTATCGGGCCGTGGACTGCGCGGGCCTCGCACGCGTCGACTTTCTCGTCACCGCGCACGAGGCATACATCAGCGAGATGAACACGCTGCCTGGATTCACGAACACGAGCATGTATCCGAAGCAGGCAGAGCTCGCCGGTCTGCCCTTCGACACGCTCATCGCCCGGCTCATCGAGCTTGCTCAGCAGCGGGACCGATGAAGCTGAAGTCGCGGTCACGTCCGGGCTTGCGGCGAGTGCCGCGGACGACGCCCTCGCGGAACGGCGGGAAACCGCGCGGGAGTCAGGCGAAGCGCCCCGGCGTCCCGCTCCGTCAACGGCTCGGCGGACGCCTGCCAAATATCCGACGCGTGATGGCCGGGTTGGGAGCCGCGGCGGTAGCGGCCGGCCTGACGGCCCTGCTCAACGGGCCGTGGCTGCGGGTCACCGAGGTCACGTGGGCGGGCGAGCAGTTCACCGCCAGTCGCGATATCGAGCGCATCCTGGACCGACAGCGCGGGACGAGCGTGCTGGCCGTTGACACCCGGTCGCTGCTCGAGCGGCTCGAGCAGCTGCCGGCGGTGCAGAGCGCGACCATCAGCGCATCGCTCCCCGGACACCTGGACGTTGCGATCGAGGAGCACGCGGTGGCATTCGTCTGGGAGACCTCGTCTGCCCGGCTTCTCGGAGCGGCCGATGGCACCCTCTTCGCGGCCATTCCCCGTGACATCGCGCTCGATGCCGCACTGGCTGAGCTGCCGCACGTGGCCGACGAGCGCTCCATGTCGCGGCTGATGACGCCCGGGGATCACATCTCCGCCGGGCTCCTGCGCACCGCCATGCAGCTGGCGCGTCTGGATCCAGTCGCGCTCGGCTCAACCGCGGGGCGGATCAGCGTGAGGCTCGACGACGAGTTCGGGTTCGGGCTGGTGGTCGGAGTGTCGGACTGGGAGCTGGCGCTCGGCGTGTACGGCATGGATCCCAACGAAACCGCGGCCGCCTCCGCGGCTCGGCTGGAGCGGCAGGTGACCGCGGTTCGAACGCTCTTTGCGACTCGCGACGAGGCGGAGATCGAATGGGTGGATGCTCGCAACCCGGGAAAGGTATATTTCCGTGCCAAGGGGTGACACGCGTGCCGTGACGCGACGCCTCGCTTGTCGAGATGCTCGCTTCGGTACCAAGCTCCATGTGGCTTCCGCTCCTCGGTCTCGCGCTCGGCATCGCGCTGGGGCTCGTGCTCAACGTCAATGTGAGCCCGGACCTGGCGCGCTACTCGGCGGTGGCCATCCTGGCCGGGCTCGACTCGGTGCTGGGCGCCATCCGCGCGGAGCTGGATGCCCACTACGACAACCGGATCTTCCTGTCGGGCTTCATCACCAACGCCCTCGTCGCGGTGGCTCTCACCTTCGTGGGCGATCGGCTCGGCATCGACCTGTACCTGGTCGCCCTGTTCGCCTTCGGCCTGCGCATCTTCCAGAACGTGGCGTTGATCCGGCGTCACTTCCTGTAGGCTCGGACGGCACCGATGGCGCGCTGCGGCGCGCCATTGACAGGAGGTAGCTTGGAACGCGAAGCAGTCCTCGTCGCCATCGACGCGGGAACGACCAAGGTCACGACGCTCATCGGCGAGGTGGGTCGATCCGGTGACGTCAACGTCATCGGCTATGGCATTGCGCCCTCCGTCGGGATGAAGAAGGGAATGGTCGCCAATATCGACCAGACCGTGAACTCGATCGCCTCGAGCGTCGAGAAGGCGGAGCGCCTGTCCGGCTACAAGATCAGCTCAGCCTTCGTGGCGGTCGGTGGCAGCCACATCAGCAGCCAGAACTCGCGTGGCGTGGTGGCCGTCTCCGGGCATAAGCGCGAGGTGAGCCGCGAGGATGTGGCGCGCGCCACCGAAGCCGCCAAGGCGGTCCAGGTGCCCTCGAACCGCGAGGTGCTGCACGTGGTGGCGCGCGGCTACATCGTCGACGGACAGGAGGGGATCAAGGATCCCCTGGGCATGAGCGCGGTGCGGCTCGAGGTGGAGACGCACATCGTCGCCGGCGCGGCGACATCGGTCCAGAACCTGAGCAAGTGCGTCATCACGTCGGGCGTCCAGATCGACGAGATGGTGATCAGCTCGCTGGCCGCCGCGGAGGCGACGCTGACCGATACGGAGAAGGAGCTCGGCGTGCTGGTCGCCGATATCGGCGGCGGAACAACCGACATCGCCATCTTCGTCGACGGCGCCGTGTATCACACCGCCGTGCTGCCGGTCGGTGGCATCAACGTGACCAACGATGTCGCGATCGGCCTGCGCACCTCGCTGAACCTGGCCGAGGAGATCAAGATCAAGCACGGCACGGCGAACATGGCCGAGGTCGAGCCGGAGGAGCTGCTCAATGTCGCGCTCCTCGGAGAGTCAGGCGGCCAGACGATCCAGCGCCGCAAGCTGTCCGAATACATCGAGGCGCGCATGAGCGAGATCTACAGCCTCATCGGCGAGGAGGTCAAGCGCTCCGGACACGCCGGCATGTTGCCGGCCGGCGCCGTCCTCACCGGTGGCGGGTCGCGGATCGGCGGCGCCGAGGTGCTCGCCCGGGACGTGCTCGAGATGCCGGTTCGGGTCGGCTCGCCGCAGGGTGTCGGAGGCCTGATGGACCAGGTCGGCAACCCTGCATTCAGCACGCCGATCGGGTTGCTCCTGTGGGGCGCCAACCACGTCGGTGAGGAGCCGATCGG
>JACDBZ010000303.1 GCA_013694645.1 Chloroflexota bacterium | reverse complement strand
ACCCCGAGATCATGGCCCGCGCGTCGCTGGTGACCGCGGGAGCGGGGGTCCTACTCATGATCGGGGCTGCCCTTGTCACTAACCGCCGAAGACCGACCTGATGCGACGGGTGCGGGTCGTCAAGCGGCGATGAACCGCGTCACCGGCGGCCGCGGCGTGACCGGCGAGCTGACCTGGGCGCGCCCCTCGTACCGGCAGCAACGCTGGGAGCTGAGCTTTGGGCGCGACCAGTGAACCGTGGCGAAGAGACCTCCCGCGGCAGGATCTCGGCCATCACGCCTTGCCATGAGCCCTGGCCAGCGCTACCGAGAGCAGGTGCTCTTCAAGACCCGGGGTCGCGGTCCTTGTGGGTCTCGGCCCTCTTGGTCCCACCGCCGCATCCGTCGTTCATCGTCGGCGGCCAGAGTAGAAGCCGATGACCTGGGCACGCCTCACCTTCCGGCTGCAGCCGTCGTCCATCGGCTTCGCGGCGTTCGTGTGCCTGGGCCCGGTGGCGTTCGCGCTGTGGCTCGCCGCGGACATGCGTTCGGTGCTCGAGGCCTGCGGCACCCCCGACGAGCCAAAGGCGTGCCAGGTCATCTACGCCTTCCAGGACACTCACGCGCAGGCGGTCCAGATGACCCAGATGGGGATCGGGCTGGCGATGTACGGCATCCCGCTCGCGCTCGGGGTGCCGATCCTGACGCGGGAGATCGAGCAGAGGACCGCGATGATCGCCTGGCCGCTGGCAGGCTCGCGCCTGAAGTGGCTGGCCTGGCGCGCGCTTCCGGTGCTCCTCATCGGTCTCGTGCTCATCGGGGTCATGGCGTACGCCGCCGACCAGCTGGCGCGGGCGTACTTCCCGCACAGCGACATCGGCTTCGACCGCCACGGCACGCGGGGCATCTCGCTCGTGACCCGCTCGGCCTTCGTGCTCGTTGCCGCGGTGCTGCTGGGGGCGGTGGTCGGCCGGCTGCTGCCGGCGCTGCTCATCGGGATCGCCCTGGCGGTCGGGGTGTCCACCGCTCTCGATGCGTCATTGAACAGCTGGGTCGAGCCGGCCGAGCTCTCCCAGGAGGAGTCCATCCTTTCCGGCGGGTTCCCACTGAACACGGGGTTCGAGTACCGCGGGCCGGACGGGAGGCCGATGAGCGACGTCGAGGCCGAGGCGATCTACCAGGCCGTGTACGAGGAGTTCGGCGAATCGGCTGATCCGGCGCTGCTGCCGCAGGAGGTCTTCTTCGGCATCGCCGCTTCGCGATACGGCGAGGTGCTGCTCCGCGAGTCAGTCGCCGTCCTCGGTGCGACGGTGCTGGTGGCCGCCGCCGCGGCCGTCGTCGTCCAGCGCAGGCGCCCGGAGTGACGGTGGGACTGCGCCTGGCGTGGCGCCTGCAACGGTGGGAGCTGGGGCTGCTGGTTGCCAGCGGCGTGGCGCTGACGGCCATGGCGCTCGTCCTGCCGTCGCTGGGCGAAGCGGGTATCGGCGACCAGCGGATGATCGTCCTGTTTCTGACCCTCGCCGGGCCGGTGCTGCTGGGATCGGTCCTCGGTATCGGCGTCGTGGCCGGCGAGGTCGAGCAGGGCACCGCGCGCATCGCGTGGGCGCTTTCGGAGAGGCGACTGCGGTGGCTGTGGTTCCGCTTTTGGCCGATCGCGCTCATCGGCGTCGTGGTGGCGCTGCCGCTCGGCGCCGCGACGGCTCGGCTCATGGACCTGACCAGCCCGTCGGACATCTTCATGCACCAGATGCGCGGCCCGGTGGTCGCGCTCCACCTCGTGGTGGCGCTGGCCATCGCGGTACTGGTCGGGTCGGTCATTCGGCGCGTGCTGCCCGGACTCCTCCTCGCGATCCTGCTGACGACGGCGCTCTTCGTCGGCACGGGCCAAGCGCTCCAGCCCTGGCTACGCGAACAGGCGGTGGTGATGCCGGCCGCGGAGCGCTCGTCCGAAGCGATCGTGGCGCTCCTCGACCACTACCACGCCGAGGTCGCGGTGGATGGGAAGTTGGTCGAGGTCGAGCCGCGTTGCAGTACGCGCGCGGAGTGCATCGAGGCGGTTGCGTCACTCACGCCGGCCATGCGCGTCGTGCCGGGCGCGGCGTACTGGCCAATCCTCGCGATGGAGGCAGCGCTGACCCTCGGCGTCGTGGCACTCTGCATGGCAGCCACCGCCGCGATCACGCGGCGATGGGGACCGCGATGATGAGCTGGCTGCGCCTGGCATGGAAGGTCCAGCGCTGGGAGCTGATCTTCCTCCTCGGCGGTAGCCTCCTGCTGGCGCTGGCGATGGCCATTGTCGCGTGGCAGATCGAGGTGAATGGCGACGCGATCGCCGCCTGCTACGAGCAGCCTGAAACGGCCTGGTCGCCGGAGTGCCGCTCGATGATCGAGTTCGGAAGTACGCTGGCAAGTGCTGTGCGGATCCTTGGCGGGGCCGCGACCGTCGCGCCGTTCGCGGTCGGGATCTTCCTCGGTGCGCCGCTGGTCTCTCGGGAGATCGAGCACCGTACCGCACCGATCGCCTGGTCGCTCAGCTTGTCGCGCCGTCGATGGCTCGCGAGTCGTGTGCTGCCCGCGCTGGTGCTCATCGGCGCCGTGCTGCTGATTCTCGGCCAGACGAGCGAGCTGCTGTTGAGCTCGGTGGAGGATGGCACGCTCGGCTTCCAGCACTACGGACAGCACGGTCCGA
>JACDBZ010000287.1 GCA_013694645.1 Chloroflexota bacterium | reverse complement strand
TTCGTCGACGCACATCCGCGCTCGGCCGAGCTGTTCGAGCGAGCCCGCGCCTCGCTCCTGGGTGGCGTCCCCATGAACTGGATGAGCAAATGGCCCGGCGCCTTCCCGCCGTTCGTTGCAGACGCGTGGGGCGGTCGCTTCCGCTGCGTCGACAGCCACGAGTACGTCGATTTCTGCCTGGGAGACACCGGGGCCATGACCGGCCACTCCCCCGCCGCGACCGTGGCCGCCATCCATGATCGGATCGAGCGCGGGATCACATTCATGCTGCCGACCGAGGATGCCATCTGGGTCGGCGAGGAGCTCCAACGGCGCTTCGGTCTCCCCTTCTGGCAGTTCACCCTGACCGCCACCGATGCGAATCGGTTCGCGATCCGCCTCGCTCGCCAGGTCACGGGGCGGCCCAAGATCCTCGTCTACAACTACTGCTATCACGGCACGGTCGACGAGACCTTCATCACCATCCGCGACGGACGGCCGGGTCCCCGTGACGGAAACCTTGGCCCACCGGTCGATCCCGCGCTAACGACGCGCGTCGTCGAGTGGAACGACGTCGACGCACTGGATGCAGCCCTTGCCCACGGCGACGTCGCCGCGGTCCTCGCTGAGCCGGTCATGACCAACATCGGCATCGTCCAGCCAGCCCCCGGCTACCACGACGCTCTGCGCGACCTAACCCGGCGCAGCGGCACGTTGCTCATCATCGACGAGACGCACACCATCTGTGCCGGACCGGGCGGCTATACCCGCGAGGAGCACCTGGAGCCCGATGTCCTGGTGATCGGAAAGCCGATTGCCGGAGGCCTGCCGGCCGGCACCTACGGCCTTACCGAAGCGATCGCGGAGCGCGTCACGGCCTCGATTGAGCTGGAGCACTGACGTCGGCGGTATCGGCGGCACGCTCGCCGGCAATGCCCTGAGCCTGGCCGCCATGCGGGCCACGCTCGAATCTGTGCTCACGAGTGACGCCTATGCGCACACCGTCTCGCTTGCACAACGCTGGACCGCCGGCGTCCAGGCCGCGATCGACGAGGTCGGGCTGCCGTGGCACGTGACCCGGCTCGGGTGCCGCGCGGAGTACCTCTTCGGTCCCGACCGGCCGCACAACGGCGCGGAGGCGGCCGCCATGGACGACTTCGACCTCCAGCGGTTCACCCACCTGTACGCGTTGAATCGGGGGGTGCTGCTCACCCCGTTCCATAACATGGCCCTGATCGCGCCGCAGGCAACCGCAGCCGATGTCGACCGCCACAGCGATCTGTTCGCAGGGATGGCGCGAGAGCTTCGCGACCTCCTAGCACGCTGATCGGCGCATCTATCATCACGCGCATGCCGGACCACATCGACCTCCGCTCGGACACGGTCACCCGTCCGACCCCCGCCATGCGCCGCGCCATGGCAGGGGCCGAGGTCGGTGACGATCAATACGGCGAGGATCCGTCGGTCAACCTTCTCCAGGAGGAGGTCGCCACGCTGTTCGGCGTCGAAGCCGCGCTGTTCCTGCCGACCGGGACCATGGCCAACCAGGTCGCGCTTCGTACGCTCACGCGTCCCGGCGACGATGTGCTCGTGCCGAGCGAGTCACACATGGTCCTTCACGAGACGGGCGGCGGAGCGGCGAACGCCGGGGTCCAGTTCAGCGTCATCGGCACGATCGGCATCTACGGCGCGGATGACGTGCGCGCCTCCGTCAAGCCGGCCGGCCACATCGTGTATCCGCCGACCACGCTCCTGGTCACCGAGAACTCCCACAACCGAGCAGGCGGAATCATCTTCCCGGCAGAAGCGCTGCGCGCCGCACTCAGCGTCGCGCGTGATCATGGACTGACGACGTATCTCGACGGCGCCCGCATCCTCAACACGTCGGTGGCCAGCGGACACTCCGCGGCGGAGCTGGCCGCAGGGTTCGACCTGGTCGGGATGTCACTCAGCAAGGGCCTCGGCGCGCCGGCCGGCTCGATGCTGGCGGGCTCCACCGAGCTGATCACGCGGGCCCGTCGCTACCGACGCATGGCGGGCGGGGCGATGCGCCAGGCAGGGATCCTTGCGGCGGCCGGATCGTTTGCGCTGGCACACCACGTGGAACGGCTCGCCGACGATCACGCGAATGCTCAGCTGCTCGCTGGGGCGCTGCTGCGCGGGGACGACATCGCGCTTGACCTCGCCACCGTGCAAACGAACATCGTCGTCTTCGACCTCGTCGAGCGGCGGGGCGTCCCGGACGCAGCCACCTTCGTCGATCGCTGTCGCGAACGCGGCGTCCTCCTCAATGCATTCGGTCCGCGAACGGTTCGTGCCGTCACCCATCTTGACGTCAGCGCCGAGCAGTGCCGCGCTGCGGCCACCGTGATGCGCGCGGTCGCCGACGGCAGGTAACTGCCACTGCGTCGACCGAGGTTAGACCTGCTCCATCGGCTCGACGGTTCCGGGATCGAGCGTCAGCGATGCCGAGTTGATGCAGTAGCGCAGGCCGGTCGGCTGGTCGCGCGCGTCGTCGAAGATGTGACCCAGGTGACCGCCGCAGCGCGAGCAGTGCACCTCGGTGCGCTTCATGAAGAAGGCCCCATCGGTCTCCGTCTCGACCGCTTCCGGATCTTTCGGCGCGTAGAACGACGGCCATCCGGTACCGGACTCGAACTTCGTGGCAGCATCGAACAGCTCGTTGCCGCACCCTGCGCAGCGGTAGACGCCGGCCCCGTGCTCATCCCACAGCGCGCCGGTGAACGCCTGCTCGGTTCCCTTCTGGCGAAGGACGCGATACTGCTCGGGGGTCAACGTTGCGCGCCACTCCTCGTCGGAGCGGCGGATCATTTCATCAGTCATGGCCACAGCCTACGCCGACAATCGGCTCGGCGCACGACGACCTATGCTTGACTCATGCAATCGCGGCACATCCTTCTCGCGCCGGGGGCGTCCGGCACGATCGAACGGCTGCGCGAGCACGAGCGCGGCCTCACCTCGCGAGGGATGACGGTTCACCTCGTCGAGCTGCCCCGTGGTCGAGCCGAGCGGGCGGTTCCGGTGTATCGACGCGCACTCGAGAGCATCCCGAGAGACGAATCAGTCATCGGCGGACACTCGTTCGGAGGCCGGGTGGCGTCACTGCTGGCCGTCGAGCTGGCGCCGACAGCCCTCATCCTCCTCTCCTACCCGCTCCACGCACCCGGACGCCAGCACTCGTGGGAGGAGCGAACCGCACACTGGCCGCGGATCACATGCCCGGTCCTGCTGCTCTCCGGCGAATCGGATCCGTTCGCCGAGCTCGCCCTGCTGCGGCGGGCGGTATCACAGATCCCGGATGCGACGTTGATCACCTATCGGGGCGTGGGACACGGTCTCGGACCGGTGCTCGAAGATGCGCTCGACCGGGTGGCCGACTTCGCATTCGCCTGACTCAGCCGACCGCCCCGGCGATCGCTGCTGTCAGCATGACCAGGAACCAGCCCAGCAGTACCACGACGATGATCAGCAGCGCGGCGAAGCCGAACAGGCCGAGCCATTCATCAGTGGTCGACGCGTTGGGCCGCTCGAGGTGCCGGCGCATCAGGGCGAGGTTGCGCGTATTTGCCTTGAACCACAGGTCGAATGCATCCCCGACGAGCGGGATGGCGCCGACGGCAACGTCGATCGCGGAGTTGGCGAGCATGCGGGCAATGACGACACGTGGCAGGCCCAGCCGGGAGCCGCGCCAGACGATATAGAGGCCGATGCTGCCGCTCACCAGGTCCCCCACCACCGGCACAAGTCCGATGAGCGCATCGATGCCGAACCGGCGGCCGCCGGTTCCGGGAACCGGGATGCTGTTATCGAGGAGCCAGGCCAGCGCGTCCACCTCGGCCAAACCGCGCGACGGTGTATTGGATGCTCGTGGGTATCTGCGGAGCCGGACCATCCGGTCACCGAATGCATGTGCGATGCCTCGGCAGCGTGCGACGTGGACGGAGATGCGCACCAACGAAATTCCGCGCCTGGAACGGGCGACCCACTATCCTGAGGAGGTGGGGATTTTTCGGAGGCCGATCAGCCTGCTTCTGGCGCTGACGATATCGGCCTGCACGCTACCCCCTCTCGAGTCGCCTCCGCCGAGACCGTCGCCCACACCATCGTTTGCCCCGACCGCTTCTCCCAGCGCGGTCCCGACCCGGTCGCCGACCCCGTCGCCGACCCCGCGAGCGGCCGTTCCGGACTTCGAAGCCGGGGAGAT
>JACDBZ010000280.1 GCA_013694645.1 Chloroflexota bacterium | reverse complement strand
TGGGGTCCTGCCGAGGGCGGCCTCGTGGCTTTCGCCTCTCGTGCGGCGCCGGATGATTCATCGAGCGTGATCGTCGGCTCCGATACGTCGGTCCAGGGACGCGGACCGGAGACGGACGGACCGCCCGAGACGAGCTGTCCGGGCGAGCCGTTGGTGGTCCATCGGCCACGAGGAGACGAGACCTTCGATCCCTCAGTGGCGGTCGACCAGGAGCCGCCCGGCTGGATCTGGCTCGAAGGGACCGTCCGGGTCGTGGACGACGCGGTCCGCCTCTGCGACGGGCTTGCGGGGAGCTGCGATGGACACGCCGAGACGATCGGCATCGATCCTGCCACCGTCACGAACGGCGGCCGTGGTGCCGCCGGCCTGTTCATCGGTCGTGTCCGAGACGATGCGATCGAAGGTCTCATCTTCGTCCCCGACCTCGTGGAGGCATCGTGAGCATCAGCATCCAGTTCCTCGGCGCGGCAGGCTGCGTGACCGGGTCCCAGTTCCTGGTGACCGCCGGAGATCGGCGCGTGCTGGTCGACTGCGGGATGTTCCAGGGTTCGCCCGAGGAGGTGGAGCGAAATCACCTGCCTTTTGCCTTCGAGGCCGATGCGCTCGATGCCGCGATCCTGACCCACGCCCACCTCGACCATTGCGGCCGCCTGCCGGCACTCGTCAAGGCCGGTTTCCGCGGCCCGATCCACGGAACCCATGCAACCGCCGACCTTGCCGAGATCGTTCTGCGGGACTCTGCGAAGCTCCAGGTCGAGTTCACCGATCGCTGGAACCGGCGCCACGCGCGCGATGCCGAGAAGGCGACGGCCGCGGCAGCAACGGAGGCGACGGCTCGGGAGACCGACGACGAGTCCTTCCCCGAGCGCCTGCGGAACGCCCCTCCAGAGGGACGCACCTATACCCGCGCCCCGCTCTACGACGAGGCGGACGTCGAGGCCACCATGCAGCAGTTCCGCGGCGCGGATTACGGCGCCGAGATCGCGGTGACCGATGGCGTGACCGCAGTCCTCCACGACGCCGGCCACATCCTGGGCTCGGCGATTGTCGAGCTGCGCGTGACCGATGGAGCCGAGCCGCGAACCATCATCTTCTCCGGCGACCTGGGTCGCGACGGCTCCCCCATCCTGCGCGACCCCACGCCGATCAGCCACGCCGACCACGTGGTGGTTGAATCCACGTACGGAAACCGCGAACACGACCCCCACGACCAGGCGATCGAGGAGCTGGTTGCCGCCATCACCGAGGTGAGCACCGACGAGGGCGTGCTTCTGGTGCCCGCCTTCGCCATCGGTCGCACGCAGGAGGTCATCTGGGTGCTCGACGAGCTCGTGCGCGACGGACGCATCCCACGGGTGCCGCTGTATCTCGACTCGCCGATGGCGTCGCGTGCGACGACCGTCTACCACGACCATCCGGAGACCTACGACGAGGAGACCGCCGCGCTCCTGCGCTCTGGCGATTCGCCGCTCGAATATCCCGGCCAGCAGTTCACCGACACCGTGGAGGCGTCACGGTCGATCCGGCATGCGAAGCGGCCCATCATGGTCGTCGCGTCGTCCGGCATGCTCACCGGCGGTCGCATCATGCATCACCTCAAGGACTTCCTGCCCGACCCGAAGTGCACGCTCCTGTTCATCGGCTACCAGGGTGAGGGCACGTTGGGACGGCGTCTCCAGGACGGGGGCAGGACCGCGCGCATCGATGGGCAGGAGATCGATGTCCGCTGCCGCGTGCGTTCCATCTCCGGCTTCTCGGCTCACGCCGATCAGCACGAGCTCGAGACGTGGCTCGGCCATTTCGGCGCCGATGGCAGACCCAAGACGGTCTTCATCGTCCACGGCGACCCGGACGCGGCTGAAGCCTTCGCCGCCCGCATCCGATCAGGGCTCGGCATGGAAGCCGTCATCCCGAAGCACCGCGAGACCGTGACGCTCACGTAAGGGCCGCCGTTTCGCACTGCGGCCTCCCACCCGGGACTCGCAGCCCCAGATTCACACCATGCCTGCACCGCGGCCTCCAGCGGGGACTCGCAGCCCCAGATTCACACCTCATCTGTCATCACG
>JACDBZ010000261.1 GCA_013694645.1 Chloroflexota bacterium | reverse complement strand
CGTCGCGTGCCGTCGAGCTCGACCTCACCGGCATGGATGAGCGCCTGGGCCTCCGTCACCGAACGCGCCATGCCCCGCTGGGTCAGGAGCTGGTCGAGTCGAATGCGCGCCATGGGTGCATCCTACGGCGCGCGGAGCCGCTCTCGGGGCAGCCGCCGGGTGCGACCGACGCGGCCCCTCCCGCGAGCGCGCTACGCCGCAGGGATGTTCGAGCGAGAGTCGGACGGGGCGCCCCGCGAAGCTCCCAGCGCCTCGCGCACCTGTGCCAGGATCCCCGGCGCATCGATCCGCTGCTGGCGTCGCAGATCATCGACAGCACCGTGGTGCACGAATCCGTCCGCCAGTGCGACCTTGTGGACCGGCACATGAATGTCGGCGCGATTCAGCGCATCCAGGACGCCATCTCCGAAGCCGCCCATGATCGCCGACTCCTCGGCGGTGACGATCAGCCGCTTGCCGGCGGCGTGTTCGCCGATGAGCGCCTCGTCGAGTGGCTTCGCCCAGCGCGCGTTGATGACGGTGGCCCCCAGACCATCCGCCTCGAGCTCGATGGCGACGGCCAGCAGGCGCTGGACGATCGGCCCGAATCCGATGAGGAGGATGTCGTCGCCCAGGCGCACCACCTCGCCCTTCCCCAGCTGCAGGGCGGTCCCGATGCGATCGGGGAGATCCTCGCCGGCGTCACGCGGATAGAGGAGCGCCATCGGTCCGTCATGCTCGAAGGCGGTCACGACAAGGTCGCGCAGCTCCTGCTCGTCCTTTGGCGCGCCGATCGCGAGGTTCGGGAGGGAGCGCATGGCCGGCAGCATGAACATGCCCTGGTGGCTCGTGCCGTCCTCTCCCACGAGGCCGGACCGGTCGAGACCCAGCAGGACCGGGAGCTCGTTCTGGCAGACGTCGTGGACCAGCCCGTCGTACGCACGCTGGCCAAACGTCGAATACAGCGCGACGACCGGGCGCATGCCCGCGAGCGCGAGTCCAGCCGCCATCGTGACGGCGTGCTGCTCGGCGATCCCGACATCGAGGAAGCGCGCCGGGAAATGCTCGGCGAAGCGAGAAAGCCCGGTGCCGGTCGGCATGCCCGCGGTGACGGCGGTGATGCGCTGGTCCGTCGTGCCCAGGCGCACGAGCTCCTCGACAAATGTCTGGGTATACGTCTTCGGCTTGCGCTTGGGCTTGCCCTCGGGCGGCAGCGGCTCCTCGGTCGGGTCGATCAGGCACAGATCGATGGGCGGCAGGCTTGCGCCGTGGAAGCTCATCGAGTCCTCCTCTGCCGGCGCGTACCCCTTGCCCTTCGTGGTCTTGACGTGAACCAGGACAGGAACGCGCAACCGGAACGCCGCCTCGAACGCTTCCTCCAGCTCGCCTCGATCGTGTCCATCGAGCACGCCGATATAGGTGATGCCGATGTCCTCGAAGAACCCGACCTTGGCCCAACTGCGCTTGAACCCCTCCTTCGCCCACCCGAGCAGCTCGAACGCCGGCTGGCCGACGACGGGGATGCGCGGCAGCGTCCGCTGGGTGGCCGATTTCGTCTCCTGATACGCCCGGGACAGCCGCATCTTGTTGAGTCGCGTCGAGAGGCCGCCGACCGACGGGCTGATGCTCATCTCGTTGTCGTTGAGCACGATCAGCAGGGATTGCTTGGTGTGGCCGAGATGGTTGAGGGCCTCCATCGTGAGGCCGGACCCGATTGCCGCGTCGCCCACGCAGACCGCGATCCGCTGTCGGCGCGCCGGGTCGGCGCCGGGCTTCATGTCGCGTGCGGCCGCCAGTCCGACGCCGATGCTGACGCCGGTCCCGGCATGGCCACCGTCGAACACATCGTGCGCGCTCTCCGAGCGTCGAGGAAATCCGCCGATGCCGCCAACCTGTCGCAGGGTGTCAAAGCGATCCCATCGGTTCGTCAGCAGCTTGTGGGCATAGGCCTGGTGGCCCGTGTCCCACACGATCCTGTCGCGCGGCGAGTCCATCACGCGATGCAATGCCAGGGTGATCTCCACCGCACCCAGCGAGCTCGCCAGGTGGCCGCCGGTCTTCTGAACGGTCCGGATCATCTTCTCGCGGAGCTCAGCCGCAAGCGCCTCGAGCTGTTGTGGCGTCATCTCGTGCAGCTGGGACGGCTCGCGGATCGTCTCGAGCAGAGTCAAGGAAAACATGCCCTCCTGGGGTACCAAGAAAAGTATAGGACCGATGCGGCCGAGCAGCGTCGCGCGGAAGGTGCCCTCAAAGACGCAGCCGTGTTCGTTTTCGTCACATTCGATACGTCCGGCCTCTCGATGCGCACGCCTCGTGCCACGGCGCACGCCGCATCCAGCCTTATGTGTCGGGCTCTGCACCTGTCACACCGCGGCGGCCGAGCTCGGTGATCGTCAGCTCCGCCTC
>JACDBZ010000253.1 GCA_013694645.1 Chloroflexota bacterium | reverse complement strand
GCTGCTGCGCAGGTTGAGGAGATATCCGTCGGTGGCTCGCAGCCCGACCGAGGGAATCGGATCGCCGACCGCCAGCTTGATGCTCATGCGCCGATTGTAGCGGCGCCCAGCCGCAGCATCCCGCCTGCCCGATGGGCCAGCCCGTCCCGCTCCAGGCCATTCCTGACGCGCGCCCACCCTGTCTCGTCGAGTGCTGGACCGATGCCGCCGCCCGCTGCTGCCAGGCTCACAAGGACCTCCCGCTCCTGGAGCGCGTGCCGGCTCGACGCGGCAAGCAATCGGAGCGTCGCGCCTCGATATGCGCGATCGGAGCCGCGCAACGGTGGCTGGCGAGGCACGGGGATCATGACCGCGGCCCCGCGCGACGGACATCCCCGGGCGATGGGACAGGCGCCGCAGCGCGGTTCGCGCGACCGGCAGATCGCGGCGCCGAACTCCATGGTGGCGTGGGTCCACGACCCGACCTCGGGACCTCGCCCGTGCCCGGCGAGCGCATCGGAGATGAGCTGAAGGCGCGCTGGCTGGTCGGGCCCTCCGAAACGCCGAAGAAGCCAACGCCGCACGTTCGTGTCGACCACTCCGACCGGGATGCCGAACGCGAGCGAGGCGACGGCGCGTGCGGTGTACGCGCCGATCCCGGGCAGACGGGCCAGCCCTGCCACGTCGCGCGGCCAGCCATCGCGCGCGACCATGACCGCGGTTCGCTGGAGTGTCAGCGCCCGCCGGTTGTAGCCGAGCCCGCTCCATTCGGCGAGCACGGCGGCGGCCGGGGCAGAGGCGAGTGACTCGAGCGTCGGGAAGTGAGCCATGAATCGCGGGAACCGGGCCGCGATCCGCGCGGCCTGCGTCTGCTGGAGCATGACCTCGCTGACCAGGACAGCATACGGGTCGTTGGTCGCCCGCCACGGAAAGTGACGGTGTTCGGCCGCGTACCAGTCGAGCAGATCGCGACGCACGCGTCTCCGGGTTGCTGGGGCGGGGAGGGCGGACACGAGACGCAGGGTAGCAGCGGACCGGGTGGACGCATCGGGCTCGCGTCGTGCGCTACCGTTGGCGAGCCATGCACTACCCACTGCTCTCCCTCCATGCGGGCTTCACGCTCCTTTCGCCGCGTAAGACGCTGGCCGACGCGCTCTCCGGTGCGCGGGCGGGGGGCTCGCTGCCGCGCGGCGAGGTGGGCCTGGCCGATCTGTCGGCCACCGCCTGAGGCCGGCGCATTGTGACTCGGCCGTCGTCGTCCGATATCGTTGTCGACAAGTTCGGCGGCTCGGTCCTGCGCCGTCCCGAGGACATCGTGGCCGCGGTGGACGTCGTTGCCCGTCAGCGGGCCGCCGGTATTCGCCCCGTTGTGGTGGTGAGCGCGTTCGAGGGAGTCACCGACACCATCCTCGGCGCGGCGCGAGTCCTCCTGCCGGATCGCGGCGAGTCACTGAGGGAGCCGGGGCAGGCTGCCGACTCCGGGCTTGCCCGTGAGACCGACAGGGCGCTCGCCACCGGCGAGGCGCTCTCTGCCTCGCTCTTCGCGCTCGGCCTCCAGGGCCGCGGTATCCCGGCGCGCTCGTTCTCGGGTGCCGAGGCCGGCATCCGAACTGCCGCGGCCCATCTTGGCGCCGAAGTCCGGCGCGTGCTCGCTCGACCCTTGCGCGCGGCGCTCAACGAGGGACTGGTGCCAGTGGTCGCGGGGTTCCAGGGGATCGGGACGCATGGGGAGCTGACCACCCTGGGGCGCGGAGGCACGGACCTGTCAGCGGTGGCCCTTGCGGTCGCCCTGCGCGCCGATCGATGCGAGCTGTTCAAGGACGTCGGTGGCGTCCTGGAGGCAGATCCCAACCTTGTCCCCGCCGCGCGCTTCCTACCATTCGTGGATGCCCTTCAGCTGGAGCTGTTGGCGGAGATGGGGTCTGAGGTCGTGCATCCGGTGGCGGTCCGTCGCGCGCGGCGCGGACGGCTGCACCTGGTCGTTCGCGCGCTCGAGGATGAAGCTCCCCGGACGGTGGTGCGCCCTTCGTCCCGCGAGGACGGTGGTGTCCTCATGCTGGCCGTCGCTCACAAGGGTCGCGTGGCGCGGATCAGCCTGGTCGGGCCGGCATCGATGACCCCTGAAGTGCTCCCGCTCCCGGCGCACGGCGAGGGCTCGTTCGACGAGGGCGGTCTGCGCGTCGTGTGGGCCGAGGTCCCGATCGCGTCGGCCATCGCCGCAGCCCAATCGGTTCACGCTTCATTCATGTCGCCGGACCGCGCTACAGGCCCCTGAGCCGATCAGCCCGCAACGGCCTCGTGCTCGGAGGCGGTGCGGCCGCCAACCTGGAGCAGCACCGCGGCGACCAGGATCAGTGCGCCGCCCGCGAGCTGGAGCAGCTCCGGCTGCTCGTTGAGCAGCCACGCGGCCAGCGCGAGCCCAACGACGGGCTCGAGAGTTGCGAGGATCGCCGCTCTCGGCGCGCCCAGCAGCCGGATGCCGGTGATGAAGCAGAGCGTCGGGATGGCGGCGCCGATGAGCCCGGCCAGGATCACGGGCAGCAGCGCGTCGCCAGACGCCAGCGGCGCACCGAGATCAGGGAGCTGGGAAGTGACGAGCGCGATGAGCACGTAGCCCAGCGCAGCGCCGCCCATCGTCATGGCGGCCGCTTCGACCGGTGGGATACCCGCGAACCCGTGGCGGGCGGCCAGGACGTAGAACGCCTGGGTCCCGGCCGACAGGAAAGCAAGCCCGATGCCGAGGGCGTCAAGCTCTCCCAGCCCACCCGACCCCGAAAGTGTGAGCACCAGGCCGAGCATCGACAGGGCGAGTGCCGCCCACCTGGCAGCCCCCAGCCGGTCGCCGAACCAGAGCACCGAGGCGACCGCCACGAATGCGGGATACACGTAGAAGACGAGCAGGGCTAGCCCGATCTCGATCCGCACGAAGGCGATGAACATGGCCAGGTTGAGGGCAAGATTGGCCACGGAAGCCACGCCGATGAACCAACGGTCCCGTGCCGGGACGTCCCGAATCGAAAGCGGCCTCCGCCCTGCTGCGCCGCGCAGCACCAGCAGGAGCAGGATCATGGCGGTGGCGCCGATACCCGCTCGCCAGGCCACGATCGCCAGGGACCCCACGCCGGCGGCATCCGCGAATCGGGTGATCGGGCCGAGGGTGCCGAAGAAGACGGCGGCCACGACGATGAGGCCGGCCCCAACGAGCCCGGCCGACCCACTCGGCGTCCGCGCCGTCACTCGCTGCGGACCAGCTCGGGCTCCTCGGCCGCCGACAGCTCAACGCGTAGGCGCGCAAGCTCCGGTCCGAGTGACTCCGTCAGATCCCGCAGCGCGTTGTGTCGCTCCACCAGGTCCCTGACGGCAGACGCATCAGCGTAGATGGCGGGATTGGCCAAGCGTTCGGTGACCTCCGTGAGCTCTCGCTCGACATCTGCGGCCTCCATCTCGGCGCCGGCAACGATGGAGCGCAGCTCGCGCGTTCGACGGTGACGAGCGTTGCGCTCGTCGGCCTGGCGTCGCTTGCGATCGGCAGCCGCCTTCGCCGACTCCCGTGGCCTGGGAGTCTCGGCCACGACTCCGCGCGGCGTGGAGCGTGCCCCTTCCACCGCTCCCCGGGTCTCGATATCGACGCCCCGCTTGGCAGCGTAATACTCGAAATCGCCCGGATACACGGTCGCGGCCCCGTCGTTCACCTCAATGATCATGTTGGCGACGCTGCGGATCAGGTACCGATCGTGGGTGATCAGCACGATCGTGCCGCTGAACGCGTTCAGGGCGTCCTCGAGCACGTCCCGCGACTGGATGTCGAGGTGGTTGGTCGGTTCGTCGAGGCACAGGAGGTTGGCTGGATCGGCGAGGAGCTTGGCCAGGGCAAGGCGAGTCTGCTCGCCGCCCGACAGGACGCCAACCTGCTTCTCGACCGATCGACCGCTGAACAGGAACGCGCCGAGCAGCTTGCGCATGTCGGTGGTGGACATCATCGGCGCAGCGTCGTTGAGCTCGTTGAAGACGGAATTGTCCGGGTTGAGGGCCTCGATCTGGTGCTGCGCGAAATAGGCCACGCGCACGTTGCTTCCCAGCAGGCGGGTGCCGCCCTCGAAGTCCAGGACGCCGGCAAGGATCTTGAGCAGGGTCGACTTGCCGGCCCCGTTCGGCCCGATCAGGGCCACCTTCTGTCCACGCTCGAGCTGGAGATCCAGGTCGCCGTCGTAGACGACCGTGTCGCCGTAGTGCTTCTCGATATCGGTCAGCGTGATGACCGTGCGGCCGGACCTCGGCGGCTCGGGAAAGCGAAACTTGACCGAACGTGCGCGGACACCAGGTGACGCCACGCGATCGAGCTTCTCGAGTGCCTTGACGCGGGATTGAACCTGGCGCGCCTTGGACGCCTTGTAGCGGAACCGATCGATGAACGCCTGGGTGTGGGCAACCTTGCGCTGCTGGTTTCGCGCGGCCGCCTCCAGCTGAACCATGCGCTCGGCGCGCTGCTCGACGAAATCGGCGTAGTCGCCGATGTATTCGGTGGCCTGCCCGTCGTGCAGCTCCACGACGCGATTCGCGACCTCGTTGATGAAGTCGCGGTCGTGGCTGACGAGCACGATGGCGCCTGCGTACACGGCCAGAAAGTCCTGGAGCCAGTCGACGCTGGCGAGATCAAGGTGGTTCGTGGGCTCATCGAGCAGCAGGACGTCGGGATTCTGGAGCAGCAGCCGGGCCAGCGCCACTCGCATCATCCAGCCACCACTGAATTCGCCGATGTCGCGCTCAACATCCGCCTCCGCGAAGCCAAGTCCGGCCAGGATGCGTCGCGCATCGGCCTCCATGCCGTAGCCGCCGAGCGCCTCGAATCGATGCTGAAGCCGTCCGTACTCGTCCATCAGCTCGGTCAACTCCTCCTCGTCGGACGCATCCTCCATCTCGGTCTCGATGTGGCGCATGCGCCGCTCGATGCCGCTCACCTCGCCTGCCCCGGCGAGGACCTCGGCCAGCACGCTGCGTCCACGGCTCTCGGCCACTTCCTGGCGCAGGTACCCGATCACCGTGTCCCGCGCCCGCGTGATGGTGCCGCCGTCAGCTTCCTGGTCGCCGGTGATGAGCTCGAGCAGGGTCGTCTTGCCGGCCCCGTTGGGGCCGACGATCGCGCTCCGCCGGCCGGCGCTGATCATCAGGCCGACGTCGCTGAAGAGGTGCTGCGCGGCGTGGCTCTTCGACACGCCCGCAATGGTCACGAGACTCATGGGCGTTCAGCATGGTACCGGCGAGCAGGCCAGGACGCTGCGAGTCGAGTCAAGGAGCGCCTGAGCATCCAACTGCGTGCGTCCGGGACCGATATATATCGGCGTGGCCCGTTACGGCCTGGCCCGTTACATCGGCGCACGCCGGCGCGTCAGGTCCTGGTCGGCGGCAACCAGTTTCGCTCCGCTCGTGTCGAAACGAAGACGTGTCGCCATGCCCGGGACGCCCGAGGCATTCCAGGCCTTCTCGACGGCGTGCGCATTCATGGGCGAGTCGCAGATGGCGAGGACCGTCGGACCCGCTCCCGAGAGACAGGCGCCGGCCGCACCACGCTCGTAGGCGAGATCGATCAGCTCGTGGCTGCCGAGCATGTGCGGCAGACGGTACGGCTGATGGAGCTCGTCGGTCATTGCGCTCCGCAGCAGGCCCGCATCGGAGGTCATGATCGCCGTGGCGAGCAGCGCGCTGCGACCGGCCTGCCGCGCCGCCGCGGCATGCGCGACCATTGCCGGCAATGCGGCACGCATGTCATTCGTGCGACTCTCGTGCTGGGGGATGAAAGCGACCGGAATCCAGGCTTCCGGGGCGCGGAAGCGTCGCAGCGTGACACGCTCTGCGTCGGCTACCGCGACGGTGAATCCTCCGTACAGCGCCGCTGCGACATTGTCGGGATGGCCCTCCATGGCGGAGGCCATGGAGAGCAGCTCGTCGGCATCGACCGCTCGGCGTCCCACGGCCGCGCCGAGCACGACGCCAGCAACGATCGCGGCGGCACTGCTGCCCAGACCGCGCGCGGCGGGAATCATGCTCGAGATCTCGAGCCGCCACGATGACGCACCAGGCGCCGCTGATGCGCGCAGACCCTCGCGGAAGGCACGAATCAGGAGATTGTCATCCGCTGGCGCATCGTCGCCCGGGGCTCCTTCGCCGCGGGCATTGAGCACGATTCCCGCTTCGTCGCCGTGCCAGAGCTCGGCGCGCAGCTTCAATGACAGCGCGGTCGCGAAGCAGTCGAACCCGCTCCCGAGGTTGGCGCTCGAGGCGGGAACGTCGACGCTGGCGATTGGCGGCATGCGGAGGCGAGTATAGGGTCGCGGGTAACGTCATCCGGCCGGCCGGTCGCTGACGCAGCCGCGACGTCATGCCCTGGAGGCTCAGCCCGAAGGTCGCGCCCGCTCCACGGCCCTGATGAGGTCGTCGTAGCCGAACGGCTTGGAC
>JACDBZ010000250.1 GCA_013694645.1 Chloroflexota bacterium | reverse complement strand
CTCGCCGCGCTTCTCGCCCGGTCCGGATCGACGTCGGCGCTCGTGCTCGCACCCGCCGGGCGTGTGGTGGCGGGCAGCGTCGCGGGCGTGCGGGTGGCGCTGCATCGGACCGCCTGGCTGGGGATAGGCAGCGACCTCGTCGGCCAGCGGGTGCAGGCGGTCGTCGAACGCCACCGTTGGTCCCTCGCCGGCAGCTCGACGGAGCTCGACCTCTGGTTCGGGGAGGGACGCCGCATCGACCCGTTCGTGGCCACGCTGGCCCAGCGGCAGCCGCTCGAGGAGCGTCCGGCTCTTCGGGTCGTGAGCGCCTGATGGACCGATCTATCGGTCGATTCCGGCCTGAGCCCCCGTTCGCGCGGGCTGTCGCCGATATATCGATGGTCCTCACGCTCACTGAGTGCGCGAAGGGGAGCCGTATGCCATTCCTGGACCGATATATCGGTGCAAGCCGTGCTGAGCCCCCGTCCGCGCGGGCTGTCGCCGATATATTGGTCAGGACTCGGCAAGAAGCGCGTGCCGGCGCGGACGTCATGCTGGCCGGCCGCCGATGGATCGGTGGAACCCCGCGTGGGCATCGGTCCATGCCAGAAAATGTCGGTATATCGGCGCCATGACCACCCGTCTGCTTGCCCTCGTCTGGCCCGAGCTGCGCATGCCGGATGCCGATACGCGCCCCTTCGAACGGATGCTCGACGCGCTCGACGACCTCTCCCCGCGGGTGGAGGCGGTCGACATGGGCGTGGCGCTGGTGGACGTGACCGGCCTGGGCCCGCTGTGGGGATCGGAGCGTCGGATCGCGGCTCGTGCCGTGATGCTGGCCCGGGGCGTTCGACCGCTGAACGTTCGTTGCGGGATCGGCGACAACCGCTGGCTGGCGACGCTGGCCGCACGGCTGGCACGCTTCGAGCGGTCCGATGCGCCGGCCGCGTTCCACGCGATCGATGACCGCGAGGCGCTGCGCGACCTGCCGCTGGGCCTCCTGCCGGCGGATCCGGCCACGCGCCAGCGGTTCACGCTCTTCGGGCTCACCCGCATGGCGCAGCTGGCTGATCTTCCGCGCTCCGCGGTCGGGGCCCAGTTCGGCGCATCCGGGGAACGGCTCCAGGCGCTGGCTCGCGGCCACGATCCACGGCCGATCGTCCCGCGCCGGCGTCCCGAACGCGTGGAGGCACGCGCGGCATTCGAACCGCCGCTCGACGGGATCGGTGCCGTGGGGCTCACCCTGCGCCGACTGGCCGCCGAGCTCTGCGATCGGCTTCGGGAGCGTCACCTGGCGCCGGGTCGCGCGACGCTGGCGCTGACGTTCGAGGATGCGCCGGCGCTGAACGTGGCACAGCCCTTCCCGCAGCCGGCCCTCGAGCCGGACTGGATCGCGCGGCTCCTCCTTTCCCGCCTGGAGGCCATCGCGCGGGCCCGGTTTCGCGTGAAGTTGCCAGATGCCAACCATGTTGGTGTTAGGCGTGAGCCACCCTTGGATCCCCGGAAGAGTGGTGTTCACAGACTGAGTAAATCCATGGATACCGTGAGGTCAATGCGAGTCTCGTCCGCCAGCGAGCCGTTTAACGCCAACGGTATTGGTACATGGCAAGTTGATGCGGCGCCGGACGAGGAACCCAACGAGCTAAGGATCGCATCGGTCACGCTCGCCTTCGATCGTCTGAGCGATCCGGCAACCAGGCAGCTCCCCGCCTTCGAGGCACGCGCCGGGCGCTGGGAGGAGCTGCGCTGGTCGCTGGAGCGGATCCGGCATCGGTTCGGGGAGGATCGCCTGTGGCGGGCGGTGAACGAGCGGCCCACCGCGGCGCTGCCCGAGCATCGGTCACGGCTGGTGGATATCGGCCAATGACGCGGCGCTACGCGGACCATCCGCTCGTCCAGGTCGACACCGATGCCGCCGGAGTGCCAACCCGCCTGCGCATGGACGGCACCGATCACGGTGAGCTCGGCATCTGCAACCGATGGCGGGTCGACGACGGTTGGTGGCGCGAACCGGTCGCGCGCGCCTGCTACAAGGTCGTCACCCGATCGGGTCTGCTGTGCACGATCTTCCTCGACGAGATCCGCGGCACCTGGCACCTCGAGCGCCTCTTCGACTGACCGATGCGGCCTGCTACGCTCCGCTGTCTCATGAACGACGCCTTCCGGATCCGTCGCGGCACCGGCGCGGACTCGCCCCGAGCCTTCGACGTCTTCCTCGCCTCCGCCCTCGACCTCATGGTTCGGCAGGGCATTGCCTGGGACCCGGACCCGAAAGCGCTCCAGGCGCGACTGGGGCCCCTGTTCGAGCATCTCGCGTCGCACGCCGCCGAGTGGTGGGTCGCCGAGGATCGCGGTACCGATGAGGTGATCGGCTACGCGCGCTCCGTGGAGCGCGGTGGACTCCTCGAGCTCTCCGAGTTCTTCGTCCACCCGGATCGCCAATCGGCGGGCGTCGGTGCCGCCCTGCTCGCGCGCGTCTTCCCGGAGGGCCGGGGCGAGGTGCGGGCCATCATTGCCACGACCGATGTGCGGGCCCAGGCACGCTACTACCGCGCCGGCACGGTCGCCCGATTCCCGATCGCGTCGCTCGAGGGAACGCCGCAGGCGCGGGTGACAGACACGGACCTCGAGATCGTGCG
>JACDBZ010000160.1 GCA_013694645.1 Chloroflexota bacterium | reverse complement strand
CGGAAACGGGCACACCCCCGCTGGGGTTGTCGGCTACGACGGGCCGGAGCACTATCGCGAGCACGCTGGCCACCTGCGCGCCTGGTTTGACGACGAGGACGAGGTCGACGTCGATGACGAGCCCGAGGCCGCGGACGCTGAATCCCCTCGATGACCGCGACCGATCCCGTCGCCCGTGCCGCAGAGCTGCGCGCGACGCTCGAAGAGGCGAATCACCGCTATCACGTTCTCGACGCGCCGACCATGCCTGATCGGCAGTACGACCGGCTGTTCCGCGAGCTCGTCAATCTCGAGACTGCGCACCCCGAGTTACTGATCAGCGACTCGCCGACGCAGCGGATCGGCGCGCCGGTCGAGGGCGGGTTCCGATCGGTGAGGCACGACGTGCCGATGCTCAGCCTCGGGAACGCGTTCGGCGCAGATGAGCTACGGGAGTTCGATGCGCGCGTGCGGCGCGGACTCGATCTCGACGCCACGGGTCCTGCGGTGGCCTACGTCTGCGAGCTGAAGATCGACGGGTTGGCGATCAGCCTGCGCTACGACGGCCGCCGTTTCCTGCGTGGCGCGACCCGCGGTGACGGGACGACCGGGGAGGACGTGACCGCCAACCTGCGCACGGTGCGCGCCATCCCGCTGCGCCTGCACGAGGACCCACCGGGCGATCGGATGGAGGTGCGCGGCGAAGTCTTCATGCCGCGCGGTGCCTTCGCCGCTCTCAACGAGCAGCTCGAGCGCGACGGGAAGCCGCTGTATGCGAACGCCCGCAATACGGCCGCGGGCACGGTGCGGCAGAAGGATCCCGCCGTGACTGCCAGTCGCCGAATGAGCCTGTGGGCCTACCAGCTCGTCGGCGCCCACGGCCTGGCCACCCACACGGACTCCCTCGACCTCCTGCGGCGCCTGGGCTTCCCGGTCAACCCGAACGTGCGGCGTGTCGTCGGGATCGACGAGGTGATCGCCTACACGGAGGAGTGGGCCGATGCGCGCAAGGCCCTTGACTACGAGACCGATGGCATCGTGATCAAGGTCGACTCGCTTGCAGAGCAGGAACAGCTCGGCTTCGTGGCACGCGCGCCGCGCTGGGCGACCGCCTACAAGTTCCCGGCGGAGCAGGTAACGACGAAGCTCGAGGCGATCGATGTCTACGTTGGCCGCATCGGCGCTCTCACACCCGTCGCGCACGTCACGCCGGTACTGGTCGGCGGCACCACCGTGCGCAACGCCACGCTGCACAACATCGACGAGATTCGACGCAAGGACCTGCGGGTGGGCGACACGGTGGTCCTCCAGCGCGCCGGTGACGTGATCCCGGAGATCGTGAACGCGGTGGTCGGCGCGCGGGACGGATCGGAAACCGTATGGGAGATGCCGACCCACTGCCCGGTGTGCGGCACCCGGGCGATCCGCGAGGAGATGGAGGTCGTGACGCGCTGTCCGAACCCGTTCTGTCCGGCGCAGCGCATCGGCGGCCTGCTCCACTTCACCGGGCGAGGCGGGATGGACATCGACGGGCTCGGCGAAAAGATCATGGTCCAGCTCGTGGCGCGCGAGCTGGTGAGCGAGCCGGCTGACGTATTCCGGCTCGACGTCGATGCACTCGAGGGGCTGGACCGGCTCGGACGCAAGAGCGCCGAGAATCTGGCAGCCGCGATCCAGGCCGCTCTTCAGCGGCCCATGAGCCGCATCATCAACGGGCTTGGCATCCGCCACGTGGGAGGGCAGACAGCCATCGATCTGGGCGCCTGGCTGGCCTCCCAGCTTCCCCGTGGCGCGGGAGAGACCGATGCCGACTGGACGCGCCGAGCCGCCGACATGCTCCGCGGCGCGTCGGCGGATGAGCTGACGGCCGTGTACGGGATCGGACGGGTTGTGGCGGAGGCAATCGCGCGCTTCTTCGCCGATGAGCACACGCGTGACACGCTCCATCGGCTCCTGGACGCGGGCGTGACGGCCGAGGCTCCGGCGCCGGGAGCCTCGCAGGCCGCGGACGGTCGACTGAGCGGCAAGACGCTGGTGGTGACGGGAACGCTGCCCGAATACACCCGATCGGAGGCAGAGGAGGCGATTCGCGCCGCCGGAGGGCACGCGGCGTCATCGGTCTCGACAAAGACCGACTACCTGGTGGCGGGTGAGAGGGCCGGCAGCAAGCTGGCCAGAGCGGAGAAGCTCGGGGTGCCGGTCCTCGACGAGGACGGCCTGCGGCGACTCCTGGAAGGACGACAACCTGAACGACCGATGCGATCCGCACCGCCATCGAAGGCGCCGGCGCCTACCTGACGGAGCACCCTGACGAGGCACGTTATACAGACTCGTTGGCCACCGCACGCGTCGAGGAGGGGCTTCGTATTCGCGTTGATGGTCCGAACGACGAGTCGCTTGTGACCGATATGCCAGGCGCGGTGGGCGGGGGCGGGGCGGCGCCCAGCCCCGGCTGGTTCCTCCGGGCCGCCGTCGCGGCCTGCGTCACGTCGCTGGCCGTGATGCGGGCGGCGCAGCTCGGTATCGAGGGCTTCACCTGCGAGGTCGAGGTCGACAGCGAGTCGGACGATCGCGGCATCCTCGGTCTTGACGCATCGGTTCCCGGAGGTCCGATTTCGATGCGCATCGGCTTCCGCATGACCCCCGTCGAGTCCAGTCGGCGGCAGGAGATTGCTGACTGGGCGGTTGAGCACTGCCCGGTGTCCGACGCCGTCCGACGTGCCGTGCCGGTCACGGTCGAGCTCCTCGCCTGATGCTGCCATCGGTCCGCGATGCGACGCAGTCGGATGTCGAGGCCATCGGCCGCGTGGCGCACGCCAGCTGGACTGACACGTACCGCGACATCTTCGAGCCCGCCTTCATCGAGGCGTTCATCGCCGAGCATTACGCGCACGATGCGTTGGCATCCGCCGTGGAGCGATCGGCCGATCGGGATGACGCGCACTTCCTCGTCGCCGAGCGCGACGGCGTTGTGATCGCGTTCGCGCAGTATGGCCCTGGCCCGCGGGGACCCGAGCTCCTTCGCATCTACGCCGATCCCACGCAGTACGGCAGCGGTGTAGGACGCGCGCTGCTGGGCGAGCTCCATCGGCGCCTGGCGGGGCGCGTGGACAGCTATCTCGTCGATGTTCACTCCCGCAATGACCGCGGACGCGAATTCTATGAGCGAAACGGTTTCATGGTCGTCGGTGGCGGAGCGGCGCCCGACTGCGATCTCACCATGCGGCGAACGGTCGATCCACCGCCGGCCAGCGACTAGCGTCGGCCGCCGGCCATGCGCGATGCGTCCGGGTGTCGCCGCAGGCGGAGCATGGCGCCGATCCCGACGAGTGGCCCCAGGGCCAGGATGCCGAATGCCAGCGTCCATGACGCTCGGTCGCTCGGATCGAGCAGACCGACCCCGACGATCGTGATCCCGGTGAGCAGGAACCCGGCGGCGGTCTGAAGTGCCAGGGCGGATCCCGCCGTGCCCGGTGGCGCGAGTTCGCTGACGGCGGTCGAGAACTGCGCAGAGTCCGCCACCACCGTGATGCCCCAGATGACGACCACGACGAGCACCACGGCGGTCGGCGCGCCGAACAGAAGTCCGGCCGCGATCGCGCTGGATCCCGACAGGGCCATGGCCGCCATGGTCAGGGTTGTTCGACCGAGACGATCCGCGAGAGCGCCGGCCGCGACGCAACCGATGGCTCCGGCCGCAACGACCAGGAAGGCGACGCCGCTGGCGCCCTCGGCGTCGACCTTCGCGGTGAGAGCGAGGCTGGCAGCGATGAAGGCCGGCACCCAGGTCCACATCGCGTAGAGCTCCCACATGTGGCCGAGATAGCCGAGGTTGGCCAGCTGCACACTGCGTTGGCCGAGCGCCATGCGCGCCATGCGCAGGCTCAGTCGGGCGGCCGGCGTTGACATCGGCCCCTCACGCACGCCCCACCAGGCAAGGACCGCCGCGGCCAGGCACGGCGCGGTTGCAGTCAGCACCACGAGGCGCCAGTCGAGGCCGGCCACTCCGCCCCCGGCCCGGATCAGGTGCGGTGCTGCCGAGCCCAACGTGATGGCGCCGGTCAGGGTTCCCACTGCAAGGCCGCGCCCGCCGCGGAACCAGCCGGCCAACACCTTCATGGCAACCGGGTAGACGGCGGCGATGCCGGCGCCGCTGAGCGCACGCAGCGGAAGCGCGGTGACGAGATCGACGGCGAGCAGGCCAAACGCGGCGTTGGCACCCGCTGCGAGCAGCGCCCCACCCGCGACGAGCTTCCGAGCCGGGATCACATCGGCGGCCCCGCTGAACGCGATGACGAGCGCGCCAACCACGAAGCCGAGCTGGACCGCCACCGTGAGGAGCGCTGTTTCGAGGCGGCTGATCTGCCACTCCGCCGAGATGAGCGGCGCGACCGATGCCGCACTGAACCAGGGAACCAGCGCAAGGAGCACCGTCGCCGCGAGGAGGACGAGCTGCCGCCACCTTCCGCTGGGCTCGATGGCGTCGGAGGGCGCGGGACTCATCCGTCGCCATCTGCCAGGAACGCCTC
>JACDBZ010000148.1 GCA_013694645.1 Chloroflexota bacterium | reverse complement strand
GGGATGCCGAAGGCAGCGGTCTTGCCGGTGCCGGTCTGGGCCTGGCCGATGAGATCCTCGCCACGGCGAAGCGGGGGGATGGCCCGGGCCTGGACCTCGGTCGGAGTGACGAAGCCCATCTTCTCGATGGCACGCGCGATTGTTGCCGGCACCTCGATCTCGCCGAAGCGATACGACCGCGACGCGGCGAGCACCGCACGCTCGAAATCTGATGGTTCCGACGTCTCGCCTGCGACCTCGATCGCCACCTGGTCCTCGGACCCGACTGGCGCCTGCGCACCCGGGCGGGCACGTGATCGCGCGCGAGGGGCATCGGTATCGGCCAAACGGAACTCCAGGGTGATGAACGATCGGGGGCCGCCGGCAGCGGGCACTCCGGCAGACTCATCGACTGAGGCAATTGACCACGCTCAGACGAGTGTCGATGACGTGGTGACCTTGGGTCTGATGCTAGCACGTCATCTTCGGGACCCACCTGGCCCGCGCAGCGCGCGTCGGCGCCGATCTCACCTCCCGGAGGCGGCGACCCTGTCGACGGGCAGCAGGCCCTTGGCACCTGCGGCGGGATCCGCATAGCCATTGGGGTGAGCCTCTCGCCATGCCCACGCGTCGGCCAGCATGCGCTCCAGCGTCGAGTGCTTCGGCTGCCAGCCGAGCTCGCGGCGCGCCCGTCGCGACGAGGCGACGAGCACGGGTGGGTCGCCCATGCGGCGCTTCACAGAGCGGGCCGGGACGGAGCGGCCGGTCACGCGGCGCGCCGCCTCGACCACCTCGCGCACGCTGAAGCCCGCCGCCGAGCCGAGGTTGTAGACCTCGAAGGATGGATCACCCTCACCGGTCGCCTCCAGCGCCAACAGGTGCGCGTTGCCGATGTCGCGCACGTGCAGAAAGTCACGGATGCACGTGCCGTCCGGGGTCGGATAGTCCTGGCCGTGGATCTGGACGTGGCTTGCCTCGCCGGCGGCCACTCGCAGCACGAGCGGCATCAGGTGCGTCTCCGGGTCATGATCTTCGCCATTGCGCTCCGTGGCGCCGGCCACGTTGAAGTAGCGCAGGCTGATGGCACGGAAGTCGTGAGCGGCGCAAAACCAGCGCATCGCACCTTCGAACGCGAGCTTCGTTTCGCCGTACGGGTTGATCGGCTGGGTGCGGTCGGCCTCCGCGATCGGCACGCGGCGTGGCTCGCCGTACACGGCAGCCGTCGAGCTGAAGACCAGGCGGGTCACTCCGGTGCGGTTCATCGCGTCGAGGAGCGCCACGCCCCCTCCGACGTTGGTGTGGTAGTAGATTCCGGGATTGACCATCGACTCGCCGACCAGCGAGCGCGCGGCACAGTGGAGGACCGCGTCCACGCCATCGGCGAGCAGACGTTCCATGTGGGCGCCATCCTGGATATCTCCGACCTCCAGCCGCGCGCCGTCCGGCACCGCGGCCGCGTGACCGCTGGACAGGTTGTCGTAGACGATCACCTCGTGTCCGGCATCGAGGAAGCGTTCCACGCTGGTGGATCCCACGTAGCCCGCCCCACCCACGACGAACAGCTTCAATCCGTGCTCCTTCGCTCGCTCAGCGCGCCAGGCCGGCGAGTTGAGCGGATTCCATGCCGGCACGGGCGAGCCCGACCGTCAGGGGCGCTGAGATGCGCGTCGCTCCAGCGTCCGCCGCGGCCATCAACTGCTCGGCGTTTCGAAATCGACCGCAGGACTTGACGCCGATGCGGGGTCCGACGCTGTCGCGCAGCAGACGGGTGCGGGCCACCGTGCGGTCGGCCGTGGCGCTCCCGGCACTCGTGACGAGGTGGTCGGCTCCGGCTCGCTCAGCCAAACGGCAGGCGCGACGCACCAGCTCATCGTTCATCGGTTCAGACTCGATGATCACGCCGACCGATGCTAGCGCGGAGTGCGCCATGTCGATCACGGCCAGCATGTCGTTGAAGACGGCCTCGTCATCCCCCGACGTCAGCGCGCCGCCATTGAGAACGAAGTCAATCTGGGTCGCTCCCTGCTCCAGCGCCTTCGAAGCCTCGAAGGCCTTGACGCTCAGGATCTGGACGCCGTACGGGTAGCCGACAACCGTGCCGAGCACCAGGCGCGATCGGCCGAGCAGGCGTTTCGCGGCCTTGACGAGCCATGGGTTGACGGTCAGCGCGGCGAGGTCGTGGTCGACGGCGAGCGCCACGGCGGCATCGAGATTGACAAGCGACGCATTTGGGTGCGTCAGCCGGTGCTCGAGCCGGACTGCCCGACGCACGCTGGCGGTCATCGGTGCACGGTCCCTCCGCTCGTTGAGCAGCATTCGATGAGGCATCCCAGACGTTGATCTGGACCGCCGATTGTAGCAGCGTCCACTTCGATGTCAGCCATCGCGATCCGCTCCGGTGCGCTCGGACACCGCCTGGGTGTCAATGTGGCGAGCGCGTTCCAGGAGCGCCTCCCGCCGATTCAGCGCGGGATCATCGAGGGCGGTCTCCATGAGCTCATCGAGGATGTGACCGATCTGCGGGCCGGGCAGAAGCCCGAGCTCATGTTGCAGGTCGGTGCCATCGATTGCCAGCCGATCACGACGGAGCAGATCAGGCGAGGCTGCAAGCTCGTCGGCGATGCGTCGCTCGAGCGCGGCCTGGTTCTCCTCGCCCAGCTGTCCGACCCCGGAGGCCACGTTGTCGGCGCGGCGCAACGCGAAGAGCAGTGGCATGCGCGGCGCTCCGATGCGACGAATGAAGCGGCGCACGGCCGCATCGGTCCAGGTGTCGTCGTAGGCATACATGTGGTGGCGGATCGCATGCACGACTGAGGTCGTCATGGGTCGAGGCACGCGAAGTCGCCCAAGGACACGCTCCGCCAGCTCGGCCCCGACACGCTCGTGGCCGATGAAGTGACCATCGGCCAGGGTCGTCGCCTTGCCGATGTCGTGAAACAGCGCCGCCAGCCGGACCGCGATGGCGTCGGCGGGCGCTGCGTCGACGGACGCCAGCGTGTGGTCGAGCGCATCTCCGGGCACGACCTTCGCCTGCGGCACGCCGCGGAGCGCCGCCAGCTCGGGCAGGATCACCGTCAGCAGCTGGAGCCGATCGAGAAGGCGAAGCGCGCGCGATGGGGTCGAGTCCCGGAGCATCTCCAGCAGCTCGTCCCGGATGCGTTCCGCTGACACACTCGCCACGGTCGGTGCCAACGTTCGGATGGCAACCTCAGTGGCCGGGTGAACGGCCAGCTCGAAGCGGCCGGCAAAGCGCGCGGCGCGCACCAGGCGCAGTGCGTCCTCCGCGAACCGCTCGCTCGGATCGCCGACGGTGCGCAGCAGCTCAGCCCGGAGATCGACAAGCCCCCCGAACGGGTCGACCAGCCGGCCACGGCCAGCCTCTAGATCGATCGGGATCCAGGCAATGGCGTTGATGGTGAAGTCTCGACGAGCGAGGTCCTCGCTGAGACTGACCCCGAAACGGACGTCGTCGGGCCGGCGCTGATCGCGGTAGCCGCCCTCGGTCCGGTACGAGGTGATCTCGACGGCCGGCCGGCCCACGACGGTCACGGTGCCGAAGCGGTTCTCCCACGTCGCGTCTGCGAAGAGCGACGCGACCGCCTCCGGCCGTGCCGATGTCGCGACATCCCAATCGGCGGGCTCGACCGGTGCGTGTCGCAGCCTGTCACGCACAACGCCACCGACCAGCGCCGCCTCGTGGCCGGCGGCGTCGAGCGTTCGGAGGACCCTCAGGACCTGGACCGGCAGGGCCGGGTAGATGAGCTCCCCGTCAGGGGCCACCAGCGCCCTCAGTCCGCGGAACGCGGGGTGCGAACCGGCTCGAGGAACAGGTAGCTGCGCCAGGCATCGTTGCGCTCGTCGGAGAGATACATGCCGAACAGATAGCGCAGGTCCGCTCGAGGGGCGCGCGGCTCGCGCAGGAGCGCCATGCGCGCCTCGACCACCGTCTTGCCACCCTTGCGATGATTGCATGCGTGGCATGCGGCGACCAGGTTGTCCCACTCGTGACGTCCACCACGGTGTTTGGGCATGACGTGATCAATGGTGAGATTGCGGCTCGTGGTGCCGCAGTACTGGCATGTATGCCGATCGCGGCTGAACACTTCGCGCCGGCTCAGCTTGACGCGTGGCTGCGGGCGCTTGACGTGGTATTGCAGCCGGATCACCGACGGTGCGGGGATCGCGATCGTCGGGGTGTGGATGACCTGGTGATTCCGCGCCAGGAGCTCGGCCTTCTCCGCTCCGAGCAGCCGGAACGCCCGCCTGATGTCGCAGACGTTGAGCGGTTCGTAGTTCTGGTTCAGGACCAGTACGGGTGCATTGAGCATTGTGCGGCGCCTTCCTGGGCGCGATCATACCAACCAACCGCTCCGTGCTCGCGCGAACCCGATCGCCGATGGGCGCCAGCGTGGTTGGCCCTATGACCGGCGAGCATGCTGTTCGGCGGTCGAATGGCATGTCGCATTGGCGCGATGACCGGGGAGAGGCTCATCAGCAGCGTTCGGCGGTCGCAGGGCCAATGTGCTTGGCTCGGGCCACTGGATGGGGCGCCGCAACGAGGCCGAGTAGAATGAATTGTGGAATCCGAGCGGCGCGAGGCGCCGAGATCGGTGCATTGCGTCAGGAAGAACAAATGACGACCATTGAACGATCGACCTGGGCCACCAAGGTGGGGCTGGCCCGGATGCTCGCTGGCGGCGTGATCATGGACGTCGTGACGGCCGACCAGGCACGTCTGGCCGAGGAGGCCGGTGCGGTCGCGGTCATGGCCCTGGAGCGCGTGCCGTCCGACATTCGCACGTTCGGCGGCGTGGCGCGCATGAGCGACCCGAAGCTGATCGAGGAGATCAAAGAGGCGGTCAGCATCCCGGTCATGGCCAAGTGCCGTATCGGCCACTTCGCAGAAGCCCAGATTCTCGAGGCGCTCGAGGTCGACTACATCGACGAGTCGGAGGTGCTCACCCC
>JACDBZ010000144.1 GCA_013694645.1 Chloroflexota bacterium | reverse complement strand
CTGCCGTCCCGTTTGGGGTCAACCGCCCGCATGGTGCGCGTTAGCGGAAGTATCGATAGCGTTCAGGCCGGCAGTGAGCGTGCGGGCGGCGTGTGGAAGGCCCGCCGTCCCGCTAATGCGCGCAGTGGCAGCGCTTGTCACGAAGCGACGCCGCTCCGGGTCACCGCTCGCGTCATGAGCGTCTGTCAACAGCCGGCGGCTGATCGTCCCCGGCGTGTCGGCCGTGTGCAGCGGATGCACTCAATTACCAACTTCGACCCGAATCTCGGCTATCCATCCCGATCTCGACCAGGAATTGCGCCCCGGCGCACATTCTGGTCCGGATTTGCGGCAACTTGGTAGATGCGTGCACCCGGAGCACGCGCGCCATGGGCGGTGCCGAGCCACTCTCTACGAGCGCATCAGTTCAGGAGGTCGGAGAGGCTCGTCAGCGTGAAACCACGGTCACGGAGGCCGGGGATGATGAGGCGGAGCGAGTCGAGCGTCTCGTAGCCGCCCAGGTGGAAGAGCACGTTCGAGCCGTCCACCGAGTTGCCGATCACCTTGGCCGCGATCTGCTCGGCGGTCGGGCCGCCGTCGCTGATTGGCTTCCAATCGATGGTATCGACGTCCCACATGAAGGTCTTGGTGTACCCAACCGATGCGGCCGCGCTGATGACAGCGTCGCTGATCGAGCCGTACGGCGGGCGCCAGTAGGGCTGCGGGTTCTGGCCGGTGCCGGCGCGCAGGATGGCCTCGGCATCGACGAGCTCCTTGCGGACTCGGTCGGCGCTGAACGGACCGCCGGCGCAGGGCGATGTCGATGGTGAGCCGCCACCCCCGCGCACCAGGTCGCAGTGGTACATCGTGTGGTTGGCGATCTCGAACAGCTCGGGATGCGCCCTGATGATCGCCATCACCTGTTGCCCCTGGCCCGTCTGGGCCATGATGCCGGTGGCGAAGATCGTGGCGCACACCTCGTTGGGGACCAGGAAGCTCATGATGTCGACGGCCGGATCCATGCGGCCACCCATGTCGAAGGTGAGCGCGACGCCCGGGCCGGCATTCGGAATGGTGTGGAAGGTCTGCGCAGACCCAGCCGCGACGCGATGACCCGCGGTGCAGCCTGAGCCAGTCGCCGGTGGTGAAGTGGGCTTCGGCGTCGGAGGGGCAACCGTCGGAGCGGGCGTCGGCCGCGGTGTGGCGTTCGGATCGTCGCTGACCAGGAGGATCCAGCCGGGCTCGATCACATTCGGATTGTTCGCCAGCGTCGGATAGCGTTCCGCATTCCAGGCCTGGAGCTGTTGCGTCGTCGTGCCGTAGGCACCCGCAATGGCTGCCAGTGAGTCGCCGCGCTGCACCATGTATGTCGTGCCAGCGACAGGCGTCACGGTCGGCGAGGGCGATCCGGTCGGCGTCGGTGATGCGCTCGGAGTCGCTGATGGCGTGATGGTCCCACCGGGAGTGGACGCCAATGCACTGGCAGAGGGGCCGGTCGACGCGGTTTCGGTGGGCGTGGAGCAGGCTGCAAGGAGGACGACGAGGGCCAGCAGGATCGAGACGCGGGCCGGATGGCGCATCGGCCTAGTTGGGGTTGTAGCCGATGTCGGACGCCTGGACCGGGGGCAGGGCGCCATCGTCGAGCAGGCTGGATTCGCGACGCAGGAGGACAACTTCGGCGCGGAGGCGCGCCGCGGCATCGGGCAGCTCGAGCAGGCGCTGCTTGCGGCTGAGCTCGATCTGGAGGAGGCCGCCGATGGCATAGCTTGCGGCGACCGGATCATCCGGCAGCTGGATCGGCTTGAGCATCATGTCAAGGGATGCGGCCACGTCAGTGGTCTCCTGGGATTCGTCCCGTACAGACGCCGCGCGCACCACAAATCGTTTCACGGTGGCCATGTAGCCATCCAGCGCTACCTGGGCGGGCGCGAGCAGCCCCTCGGCCCCGTCGCCTGCCGGCTCATCGAGCGGGTCGACGTCGACGATCGCGTATGGCCCGCTCCGGTCGATCTCGCCGAGGTGCGCGCGACCGACACCCACGGCAAGCAGCACCCATCGTCCGTCCGGAAATCGCTCCGCGCTGCGCACCTCGCAGATGGTTCCCACCGGGTGCGTTGCAGCGTCGCCACCGACCTCTGGACCATCGACGATCATGCTGACGATGAAACGGCCAGCATACGGGCTGCCCTCCCTCATCAGGTCGGCGGCCATGGTCCGATAGCGCTCCTCGAAGACGTGCACCGGAAGCGGCAGGTGCGGGAAGACGACCGTGTGTAGCGGAAAGTACGGAAGCAGCATCGCCGAACTACTCGTCCACGAAGGTCGTATCGATCTGGGCGCGCTGGAGCTTGCCGGAGTAGTCGATGTACACGCTCTTCCATTCGCTGAAAAAGTCGAGCGCCGCCTGGCCAACCTCGCGGTGCCCGTTGCCGGTGGCCTTGGTGCCGCCGAAGGGCAGGTGCGCCTCGGCACCGATGGTGCCGTGGTTCACGTAGCCCAGCCCCGAGTCGAAGTCGCGGATCGACCGAAAGGCGAGGTTGATATCGCGTGTGAACAGCGAGGTGGACAACCCGTACTTCACGCTGTTCACGATTCGAACGGTCTCATCCCAGTCATCGACAGGAATGACCGATGCGACCGGACCGAAGATCTCTTCCTGGGCAATGCGCGCGTCCGGCCTGACCTCCGTGAAGATGGTCGGCTGGAAGAACGAACCCTTCGCGAGCTTGCCGTCGCGTGCGGGCTCCCCACCGATGACGAGCTCGGCCTCCTCTCGCCCGATGGCGGCGTAGGCCGCGATCCGCTCGACGGCCGCATCATTGATGACGGGGCCGACATCGGTCTTCTCGTCCAGGCCGTCGCCGAGCACGAGCTGGCCCACGCGTTGATGAAGCCGATGCACGAAGTCGTCGTGGACGGCCCGGTGGACGATGAGCCTCGAGGCCGCCGTGCAACGCTGGCCGCTCGTGCCGAATGATGACCATACGACCGAGTCCAGGGCGAGGTCGAGATCGGCGTCCGCCCAGATCACGATCGGGTTCTTGCCGCCCAGCTCCAGGCTGACGCGCTTCAGGTTCTTGGCCGCACGCGTCGAGATCTCGACGCCGGTATCGGTGTGGCCGGTGAAGCTGATGACCTTCACGTCCGGATGATCGACGATCGCGTTGCCGACCTCGGCGCCGGAGCCCGTCACCACGTTGACGACCCCGTCCGGGAGTCCGCCCTCCTGGAGAAGCTCCACGAACCGGACCAGGCAGGCCGGCGTGTCCGATGCTGGCTTGATGACGGCGGTGTTTCCGCAGATCAGCGCGGGGAAGAGCTTCCATGCCGGGATGGCGATGGGGAAGTTCCAGGGGGTGATGATGCCCACGACGCCGATGGGCCGGCGGATGGCCATCGCGAACTTGTTCGGCATCTCCGACGGCACGGTCTGGCCGAACAGGCGCCGACCCTCGCCGGCCATGTAATACGCAACGTCGATCGCCTCCTGGACGTCGCCGCGCGCCTCGGGCAGGACCTTGCCCATCTCGCGCGTCATGAGCTTGCTGAGCTCCTCCTTGTGCTCGGCAAGCGTGCGAGCGATGCGGAACAGGATCTCGCCGCGCTTCGGGGCCGGCATGGCGCTCCAGGCGGGGAATGCCCGCATCGCGGCCTCGATGGCTGCGTCGACGTCGACCGAGCCGGAGGCCGGGAACTCGCCGATCACCTCGTCGTGATTCGCGGGGCTGACGCTGGTGAAGGTGGCGCCCGATGCAGCCGGCTGCCAATCGGCGCCGATCAGGTTGCGGTAGGTCTTTGTCACGTGGTGTCGCTCCGTTGCAGCGCACGGCGGCGCGGGGTCATCGTCCGAAACGGATTCTATCCCGCTCGGCCGGGCGCTTCCCATCGGACCAGTCGGACGAGAACCTGCAGGGTGGCGGCGCGCTCACGACGGCGATTGCCCGGGACGGGCGGGACATTCGACACTGTCGCCCTCGGCGAGGCCGGGCCATCATGGCTGGACAATTGAAGAACCGTCGTGCCTGGTTCCTGTAATCCAACGATAACGGGGCTGAAGTAGTGGCACCCAGGCATGACGGATCGAGAGAACGTCGGCTCGGAAACGGGCCGGCGTTTTCACGCAGCCGTCGTGGTCGATGCAGTAAGCGGGCAGTAAGCAGCGGTGAATAGGCTGTGGGGCATCATGGTCACAACGCCAACGAGCGCTCGTCTGAGAACGTCGGCTCGCCTCCATCGGAACAGGAGGCTGCCCCAATGTTCACAAATCGGATCGCACGTGCCGCCGTCGGCGGATTGGTGCTGACCGCCATGCTGGCTGGACCAGTATCGGCGGCGAAACCGACGAAACCGCCGAACGAGCCGTTGCCGGAGCGGCCGCTCACGACAGATGAGCGCGCCGCGGGCGATCGCAAGATCGCGACGTCGGACGCCTACCTCGCATCCGTCGCGACCGAGGGATCGGACCTGGTCTCACTCTCCTGCGTCACGCCGACGAGCGCCGGTACGCAGGCCGACACACAGGCCTGCTATGTCCCCCAGGGCTACCTCGCAGTAGAGGCACGCGACCAGACGAAGGGCACGTACTGCGGGCCCGCCACCGGCCAGGTCATCGCGAACTACAGTTGGGCCGTCGGATCGGGTGTGAACAAGTACACCCAGAGCACGATCGCGGGCTGGATGCAGACGGACACCTATGGCGGCACGAGCGCACCCGAGCTGGAGGATGGGCTCGAGCGCGGCACGGAGGGGTCGCCGCGCCGACCTGCCGGCTGGGACTGGGTGGTGATCGACGTCCGCGATCGTGACGGCGACGGCCATTCCGGTGATGAGCTCCAGGGCTACGTTCGCAGCAACGTGAGTTACTCGAAGATGCCGCTCGCGATCCCGGTCAAGCCGCACGACCCGAACTCGCGCTACTACCTCATCAGCTGGCCGAAGCCGATCGTATCGGTTGGTCACTGGATCGCCGCGTACGGCTGGTACGGGAACTACACCGGCACAACCTTCGCCCGCATCTACTACACAGACTCGTCTCGCGACGAAGGCGGGAGCACGGGAAAGTTCTGGGATCCGACGCGGGACATTGCCGCGTTGATCGCAGAGCACACCCGGCGGATCGTTTGGTGATGGCTCGACGACAGGGCCTCGCGACACTGACCGCGATGCTCGTCGGAGGGGTGGTGGCCTGCACGGCCGCCACTCCATCGCCTCCGACAACGGCGCCTTCCGCTCCAGGCACAGCGTCCGTATCCGCGGCCTCGAGCGCACATCCATCCGCGTCGGCATCTCCGAGTGAGCGAGCCGTGCGGCCGAGCGCGAACCGCCTCGAGCTGGAGGTCGGGCAGCTCGACCCGAAGTGGCTCTGGCCAATGCTGGACTTCGCCAGTGACAGCTATGCCGTCATCTACTCGTCCGGGGTTCTTGACGGACCGGTCGGCGACGGAGCTCCGGATCTCTGGCGCTACATCCCGGGACAACCCGAGCCGGAGCTCCTCTGGCGAAATCCGGATCGCGACCGCCAGCTGGCGAAAGTCGCAGGAGACACCGATGTGTGGGCGTTTTCGGAGATCAGCTCGCTCGGTGAACGGTGGTGGAACCTGTGGCTTCTGACCGAGCCTGGCGGTCAACCGGTCCTGCTCGACGCGCATCCGGGCGACGAGGACATTCCGAGCCTCGTCCCGTCATTCGACGTCGACGCGGGGCGCGTGGCATGGACATCGTTCGACCGCGACACGAGCGGGGCGGTCGTCGTCACCCAACTCTGGATCGCAGAGGGTCCAGGGTGGGAACCGCGCCTGCTGGCCGAGGCCGACGCCGCAGACCGGGCGTTCTGGCTCCCCTCGCTTCGGGCGCACCAGTTGGCCTACGTGGACGTCACGATCGGCGCCGATCCGTCGGAGGACGTGCGGCACGTGATGCTGCTCGACATTGGCACGCCCGGGGCTGAGCCCCAACAGCTCGATACGTCAGGGAATGCCACGATGCCGATCCTGACCGACGCGGGCGTCATCTGGAAGGAGCCCGACGTCGGCTTCGCAATGTTCAACTGGGGCCGCCTGTTCCACTACTCGTTCGAGACGACGGAGATCTCGACGCTCCGCATCGGTCCACAGGAGTACGTGAACTATCCCTCCGGGGGCGGCCGGTTCGTCGCGATGTGGGGCGCCGACTCGTTCACCTTCGCCGTCCAAGATCTCGAGCGCGGCGCCAGCCGCACGATCCGCAGCTACGACAACGGGATCGACAGCATCATGCGACCACACCTCGCGGGCGATCTGCTCGTTTGGCTCCACGCGCAGACCGATGGGCTGGGAAGCGGTCCGCCATCACCGCTCGAGTATGCGTGGCTGCCGGAGCCGGGTGCCGACCGCGGTGAGTGAGGCCTAGGGATGGGTCATGCGCATGACGTCGAGCGCTTCGTCGAGCTCGGCCTCGGTGAGGCGTCCGGACTCGATATGGCCGCGCGCGATCACGACCTCCCGAATCGTCCTGCGCTCGGCGAGCGCCTGCTTGGCGATACCAGCCGCCTCCTCGTATCCGAGATGACGGTTGAGGGGAGTGACGATGGCCGGTGAGCTCTCAGCGAACTCACGCATTCGATCGACGTTGGCCGTGATGCCGTCGACACATCGATCCGCAAGGAGACGGCTGACGTTGGCGAGGAGGCGGATCGACTCGAGAATGTTGCGGCCGAGCATCGGCAGCATGACGTTGAGCTCGAAGCTGCCGGCCGCCCCGCCCCACGCCACGGCGGCATCGTTGCCGACGACCTGGGCGCAGACCATCAGCGTCGCCTCGGGGATGACCGGGTTCACCTTGCCCGGCATGATGCTGCTGCCGGGTTGGAGGTCCGGCAGGTTGATCTCCCCCAGGCCCGCGCGCGGACCGGATCCCATCCAGCGCAGGTCGTTCGCGATCTTTGTCAGGCTGACGGCAATCGTGCGCAGCTGGCCCGAGAGCTCGACCAATCCATCCCTGGCGCCCTGCGCCTCGAAGTGGTCACGCGCCTCGGTCAATGGCAGGCCGGTCCTCGCGGCGACCTCCGCGATGACCCGACCCCCGAACCCAGGCGGCGAATTGATGCCGGTGCCGACCGCGGTACCGCCGAGCGGGAGCTCGGCCACGCGCGGCAGCGTGGCGGTGAGGCGCTCGACGCCGTAGGTGACCTGCGCCGCGTAGCCGCCGAACTCCTGGCCGAGCGTCACGGGTGTTGCGTCCATCAGGTGCGTGCGCCCGGCCTTCACCGCATCGGCGAATTCGTCCCGCTTGTGCGTCAGCGAGGTAGCGAGGTGCTCGAGGGCGGGGATCAGATCGCGGATGACGCCGGCGGTGGCCGCGATGTGGATCGAGGCCGGGAACATGTCATTGGACGACATCGGATGGTTCACGTCGTCGTTGGGGTGGACCGGCCGCCCGAGCGACTCGGCGGCCAGGGTGGCCAGCACCTCGTTCATGTTCATGTTGCTCGAGGTCCCCGACCCGGTCTGGAACACGTCGATCGGAAACTGGTCATCGTGTTCGCCACGCGCGATCGCTTCGGCCGCGCGGACGATCGCGGTGGCGAGATCGGCTTCGATCATCCCCAGCTCGCGCTTGACCGATGTGACCGCCGCCTTGATCCACGCGAGCGCCTCGATCTGGGATCGCTCCAGGCGCATGCCCGAGATCGGAAAGTTGTCGATGGCACGCTGGGTCTGCGCGCCCCACTTCGCGTGGCCAGGGACCTGGACCTCGCCCATCGAGTCTCGCTCCACGCGATTCCCGCTCATCGGCTGAAATCGGGCGTATCGGTCTCCGTGAAGCGGATCACCGGCGGGATGAGGTACGGCAGGATGCCGCCATCGAGATCGTCGAGCAGCCGCTTTGCCTCGCCGATCAGCTCATTGATGAAGATGCCGTGATAGGCCGGCCCATAGCCGCGGAGCTTCTCGAGTCCCTCTCGCAACTTGTTGCGCGCGCCTCGGACGTTGCGACGCCGCAGGTGGAGGAGGCCGGCCGCCACCTGGATGAGGCCCTGGTAGAGGTCGCGATCCTCGTCGGGCGCCGCGCGCCAGAGCGTCTCCCACGCCTCGTGTGCGTGCCAGTAGCGAACGCCATTGAAGAGTGCAGCCGCCTGGCGAAACAGCCGATCATGCTCAACCGGGTCGAG
>JACDBZ010000107.1 GCA_013694645.1 Chloroflexota bacterium | reverse complement strand
AGCTGAGCATGTGCAGGGTGAAGGCCAGGTCGGCTCTGCTCTTAGGCGCCAGCACGCCGGCCGGGGCGAACCGGGGGTCGTTGATGAGCAGCGGGTTGGCGTCGCCGTCCCACTTGATCGAGTAGGGCGGGTTCGAGACGATCGCTTCGAAGGGTTCGTCGTCCCAGTGGGCGGGGTCGGTGAGCGTGTCGCCGTGGGCGATGTCGAACTTCTCGTACGGCACGTCGTGCAGGAACATGTTGATGCGGGCGAGGTTGTAGGTGGTCAGGTTGATCTCCTGGCCGAAGAACCCCTGCCGAACGTTGTCGCGACCCAGCACCTTCGCGAACTTCAACAACAGCGAGCCTGATCCGCATGCGGGGTCGTAGACCTTGTTGACCTCGGTCTTGCGACGACGGTGATCCTTGCGAGGAGCTCCGAAACCTCCTGAGTTTTAAATAAATCCCCCCCGGACTTGCCGGCGCTCGAGGCGTACATCGACATGAGGTACTCGTAGGCATCGCCGAACGCATCGATCGAGTGGTCGGCGTGCTGCCCGAGCTTGAGGTCACCGATGGCGTCGAGCAGCTTGACGAGCTTCTCGTTGCGCTTCGCCACGGTCGGCCCCAGCCGCTGGCTGTTGACGTCCAGGTCCTGGAACAGGCCCTTGAAGTCGTCCTCGCTCTCCGCCCCGACTGCCGATGCTTCGATGTCCCGGAAGACCTTCGCCAGCGTCTCGTTGAGGTTCTCGTCATGACGCGCCCGCCGGCGGACGTTGACGAACAGCTCGCTGGGATAGATGAAGAAGCCCTTCTCGCTGACGGTCTCCGCCCGCGCGATCTCGGCATTCTCATCCGCCAGGGATGCGTAGTCGAAGGTCGGGTCCAGCCGGCGCTCGTGGGCGTTGAGGTAGGCGGCCAGGTTCTCCGAGATGAATCGGTAGAACAGCATGCCGAGGACGTAGGTCTTGAAGTCCCACCCGTCGACCGAGCCACGCATGTCGTTGGCGATGCGCCAGATCGTTTTATGCAGTTCGGAGCGTTGCGCGTCCCCGGTCAAGCTCGAGTCCCCATGCATTGATAGTACGGTGTGTGACTGTGCCACGGAGCGCCCGACCGCTGGGGCGCGTCCGTTGGGAGGCTATATCACTATTGATATAACGACTGAACGAACTGCGGAGCGACCCCGCCAGCTACCGCCAGCCACCGGCAGCGACTCCGCCAGCCACCGGCAGCCGCAGCGTATCCTGTGGCGCGCAGCGCATCGGCCAAGGGAAGAGGAGCAACGATTGATCAGCACCGGCGACGTCAAAAAAGGCGTCATCATCGAGCTCGACGGGCAGCTCATGAAGGTTCTCGACTGGAGCCACATCAAGATGGCGCGGGGATCCGCACAGGTCCGGATGAAGCTGCAGAACGTGCGCAAGGGCGACATCGTTGAGCGGACGTTCCAGGCCGGCACACGCTGGCCGCGTGCTCGAGTGGAGCAGCGCCGGGTCCAGTTCCTGTACTCCGATGGCGATATCTACCACTTCATGGACAGCGAGACCTATGACCAGTTCGCGGTGAACGGCGCCATGCTCGGTGACGATGCGCGCTACCTCGTCGAGAATACCGATGTCTCGGTCAGCTCCCACGAGGACGAGATCCTCGGCGTGGACCTGCCGGTCTCGGTCGACCTGCTCGTGATCCAGACCGATCCCGGCTTCGCCGGAGATACCGCCACCGGAGCGAAGAAGGCGGCGACGCTCCAGACCGGTCTGGTGGTCCAGGTGCCGCTGTTCGTGAACGAGGGCGATCTGCTGCGGATCGACACGCGCACCGGCGACTACGTCACCCGGATCCAGTAGGACCGATGGGCCTGGTGCTGTTCGTAACCAAACCGGTTGCGAATCGGTATGGCTGACCAGACGTCCCTCTGGGACCGCCGCGAGGTGGATCCCGAACCCGTGGCGGACGCGACGACGCCGGTGCGCCCCAGCCCACGCATCCTGCGCGTCACCGATCTCAACCGGCGCGTACGTTCGCTCCTCGACGCCGATGCGATCCTCGCGGATGTATGGGTGGAGGGTGAGGTCAGTCAGCCCTCGTTCCCCGCGTCTGGCCACTGCTTCTTCACCCTGAAGGACGCCAACAGCCAGGTCCGTGCCGCCCTGTTCCGCGAGGAGCTGACACGAGCCAGGATGCGGCCGACGCACGGGATGAATGTCATCATTCACGGCCGCGTTCGGGCCTACGAGCCGCAGGGCGTGTATCAGCTGTATGTCGACACGATCACGGCTGCCGGTGCCGGAGACCTGCACGCGCAATACGAGGCGCTGCGCAAGGAGCTGGCCGCGGCCGGCCTGTTCGAGGACGGGCGCAAGCGACCCATCCCACGCTGGCCGCGCAGGATCGGCGTCGTCACCTCGCCCGTTGGAGCCGTCTGGCGGGACATCACCAATGTCATGCGGCGACGGTATCCGCTGGTGGAGCTTGTGCTCAGCCCGACCGTCGTTCAGGGGGCCACCGCCGCGCCCGCGATCGTTCGCGCCCTCGAACGGCTGTACGCCCAACCCGATCTGGACACGATCATCCTGGCCCGCGGCGGCGGCTCGCTCGAGGACCTGTGGAGCTTCAACGATGAGCGGGTGGTGCGCGCGGTGGCGGGTGCGCCGGTGCCGATCATTGTGGGGGTCGGGCACGAGTCGGACGTCACCCTGGCAGATTTCGCGGCGGATCTGCGTGCGCCCACGCCCAGCGCCGCCGCTGAGCTGGCAGCGCCGGACGCAACCCAGCTGGCGACCGTGGTGGCACGTCTCCGTGACCGCGCGACCTCCGCACTGCTCGGTCGAGCGGCTGAACGACGGCGCTTTGTCGACGCCGAGCGTCGCGCGTTGGCCGGCCTCGCGCCCGACATCGACGCGGCCCGGCAGCGGACCTCAGACCTGCTTGATCGAGGCGCCCGGGCCATGAATGAACGGCTCGCACGCCGCCGGGCGCTCGCCGAGTCGGCCCATGCAACCTTGCGCACCCTTTCGCCGACCGCCACGCTCGAGCGCGGCTACGCGGTCGCGCTCACCGTGGACCGACGCATCCTGCGTGATGCGGGCGACGTCGCGACCGGCGAGCCGCTGCAGGTCATCGTGGCGCGCGGTAGGGTGGAGACTCGCGTCGAGCGCACGAGCACCGACGGTAGCGAGGAGCTGCTCTCATGATCGACAACGCCGAGCTTGAAGCCCTCTCCGATGAGCAATTGTCAGAGCGACCGTTCGACGAGCTGGTCGTTGCGCTTCAGCAGATGGTCCAGCGCCTCGAGGGCGGCAGCATCGGCCTCGAGGAGAGCATCAGGCTCTATAAGCACGGCCTGCGGCTGCACGCCGCGTGCGAGACGCGCCTGCGCGAGGCGGAGCTGACGATCACCGAGCTCGGCCGCCGCGGTGTGACAGGTGCAGAGCCCGACACATAAGGCTGGATGCGGCGTGCGCCGTGGCACGAGGCGTGCGCATCGAGAGGCCGGACGTATCGAA